>JAPUIL010000077.1 GCA_027297085.1 Verrucomicrobiota bacterium
GGCACTTCGGGAAATGGCACATTGGAACCCTCAGCAAGAAGCACTCTAACTTTCGCCGGGGGGACGATCTATCGGCAGTTTACGCTCCGCCTTGGGAGCGTGATTTCGATGAATCCCTGGTTTCCGAATCGAACTTGGCGACGTGGGATCCCTACGACTATACGGGACTCTTGGAAAAGAAGCACCACGACATTTTCTATCGCAACGGAAAACCTGTAAGCAGTGGAATGGAAGGGGCTGTTTCACGGATCCTCGTCGATCACGCTTTGCTCTTTATCGAACAAGCCGTGAAAGAAAAGAAACCGTTCATGTCGACCATCTGGTTTCACGCTCCGCATCATCCCGTTCGGGCGGGACCAAAGTATCTCGAGATGTACAAAGATCTGAAGGAAGGCCAGCGGCACTATTACGGCTGCATTACCGCATTGGATGAACAGGTTGGCAGGCTAAGAGCTGAGCTTGAAAGACTGGGTGTCGCCGAGAACACGCTCATATTTTTCTGTGCCGATAACGGACCAGAAGGCGATGGCCATCCAGGCGAGGAGCATGATCTCTATCTGGGCTCCAGCTACGGCCAGACCGGTGGCTTGCGAGGGCGCAAAAGGTGGACTTACAACGGCGGTGTCTGTGTTCCGGCATTCGCATACTGGCCCGGGACCATTAAAGGCGAACAGACGATCGAAACTCCCGCTTGTACCGCTGACTACCTGTCAACCCTGTGCGCGCTTACGGGCTATAACCTGCCGAATAACTTGCCGCAGGATGGGGAAGATATCATGCCTTATCTTACCGGGAACCGCCTAAGTCGTTATAAAGCAATCGGTTTCTCCTCGATTCAGGGAAAGGGCCCGCCGTTCTCTATTATCAAGGACAATTACAGGCTTTTCACAAACCTCGCGGAGAATGCGGGCGAGAGCGATGAGTTATACCGATTGGATGACATGGCGGAAGAGACAAACATTGCTGCTGAACACCCCGAATTGGTTGCAAGGATGAAGGTCGAACTAAGAGCCTGGTATGAGTCGTGCCGCAACAGCTATGAGAATGGCGATTACGAGGGACACGTCATGATGGGAGAATTTCCCTATATCGAAACGGTTAACGCCGAAAAAGGAAAATAAGATGAGGGTTGGTAAACGACTACGTATTTCGTACATATTTTGATCCTGGATTCGATTAATTCAATATTTTAATAGGTGTTTAAGATAAGTAACCACAAATTCAAACACGCATGAAAAAAATTAGAGGAGCAGCACAATTAACCATTATTGCATTTGTTACCGCACTCTTGACTACCAGTTGTCGGAAAAACCCATCAGAAATAATTGAGAAGCCCAATGTTTTGTTCATTTCCATCGATGATCTAAACGATTGGATCGGTGTTTTGGGAGGTCATCCACAGGCATTGACACCAAACCTTGATAAGTTTGCTCGTGAATCGGTTAATTTTCAAAAGTCATTTTGTACGGCACCTGGATGTAATCCATCGCGGACTTCCATAATGACCGGTTTGGCGCCACATACATCAGGTGTGTATTCAAATTATCAGGATTGGAGGGAGGTCATTCCGGATCGTAAATCAATTGGAACATATTTTAGAGAAAATGGATACTACTCCACCGGTGCAGGAAAGATTTTTCATTATCACATGGTTGATAAAGATTGCTGGGACGATTATTGGCCGTCCCAGGACAATAATATGCCAAAGGAGTATCTGATCAATCCGCCAGAAAAAGGCCCTCCTCCTGGGGTAGCAGAAGCGGTTTCTACCAAAACTGTCAACATGCCAGAATTTGAGACGATGTACAAAATGTTTGACTGGGCACCACTTGATGTCGACGACTCGATGATGGGGGACTACAAGAGCGTGGAGTACGTATCAAGCGTTCTACAAAGAAAAAATGAAAAACCATTTTTTCTCGCCTGTGGAATTTATCGGCCGCACGTGCCTTGGTACGTTCCTCAGAAATATTTCGATTTATTTCCTTTGGATTCTATTCAACTTCCTAAGGTGCTTGAAAATGACCTGGATGATGTAAGTGACCGGGTAAAGGACATCGCTCACCGAGCCGGAGATTACCACAAACACGTCATCGAAGCTGGACAATGGAAACAGGCTGTGCAGGGCTATTTGGCCTCAATCGCTTTTGCTGATGCTATGTTTGGCAAACTAATTGCGTCATTAAAAAGCAGCGAGTATGCCAAGAATACTGTGGTAATTGTCTGGTCGGACCATGGATGGCAATTAGGAGAAAAAGAACACTGGAGGAAGTTTGCTCTATGGGAAAATGTACTGAGGACTGTATTAATGATTCAAGTGCCGGAAGGAGCTGCAGGGCTTCCTGAAGGTTCAAAAAATGGAGCAACGTGTGAGCGCGTGGTTTCGACGCAAGACATTTATCCAACGTTAGTTGATTTGTGCGGATTGCCTGAAAGAAAAGAAATAGACGGAAGAAGTCTGGTGCCGCTGTTGAGGAATCCCAAATTGAAGTGGGACTATCCGGCCATCAGTTCCTATGATTTCAGTGAATTTTCTATCCGAAATGAAAGATTTAGGTATACAACCTACGTTGACGGAAGCGAAGAATTATACGATCATAATGCCGATCCTGAAGAATGGAAGAACTTGGCAAATGATCCAGGCTATGCAACAACGTTGGAGGAATTGAGGCGGCATATTCCACAAGATCCTGCTCCTTTGATGAAGACCTCAGTTGAGATACGGTCATTCCATATACCTCCATTCAAGAGTAGGGAAGAGTACCAAGACTATGTGGGTCATGGTAAAGATATGCTTTACTACATCAACAAGTATTGGAAGTAAAGGGCGGGCGTGGTGGTGCTTGGTTACAGCGGTGGAGGCCGATTGGCTCTGGAACTTGCCGGATTTGGCTCCCGGACTGGACTTGCGGCTTTTGTTCCATTTGAGCCGGCAACGACACTGTTTGCGGAGATGTATCCATAGGGAGTAAGCGGCCCGGATAGAAAGGTCATGTACTCAGAGTACTTCACCGACGTATGCAGGGAAATTCTGCAGAGAAAAGTGCGTGCATTTTCTTGCCCGGTTCTGATCGTGCATAGTGATCGCAATCGAGTCACCTGGGTGAACAGCACCTACTTAGTTCCGGAGATCAGGAAGCAGGAGATAAATCTTGAGATGACTTTATACCCTGGATATGGACACGGTTTTGTGTGGGGACGGCAGGGGATCACAACTGAAATCTTTGAGAAAATGGTGGATGATGTAAACAGGTTCTGTTAGCAACACACAAGGGTAAAACCTGAACCAGTAACCCTGTAGAGGGATCGAATTGATATATGTTTAGGAAGTAGGTTGTCAACATTCCCCTTGAATCCCAGTAGCTGGCCCTGTAGCTTGGTTCCAATTTAATCAAGACTCGTTAATACAACCCCCACCTCGGCGGCTGCGCCGCTAAAAGCAGTTTTCCTATGACCTCTGTAAGAACATCCCAGTCGAAACTCGTCCGCACTTTCTCAGTTTTGGCGACCACAATGATCATCGGCTGCACTACGGTCCCTGACGAGATGACCCAGTCAAGTATGGTGCCAGAGACTTCTGTCGCCACAACACCCGAGCCTGACTTTGTTCTCGACACGAGCAACACGCACAACAAGTTCAGTCGGGCGATTCCACCTGTCTTGCGCGTGCCTCCCGGAGCCGTCGTGGAGCTATTCACCAAGGAGGCGACCGATGGCCAGTTGAACGTCAATTCCACGGCTGCAGACTTGGCCAAACTCGACTTCAATCTCATCCACCCTTTAACGGGTCCGATCCACGTCGAAGGCGCGATGCCGGGCGATGTGTTGGCAGTCACTTTCCACGAGATCGAGTTGGGCAACTGGGGATGGAACGCCCACAGGCCCGGCGGATCAGGGCTTCTGGCCGACGATTTCCATGAGCCCTACCTCAAGACCTGGAGCTTCTCCCCGGGCCAGACCCACGTCGAGTTCGAGCCCGGCATTTCGATTCCCCTGCAGCCGTTCCCCGGCGTCGTTGGTGTCGCACCCGACACCGATGAGATGCTCAGCACCATTCCTCCGCGTGCAAACGGAGGCAACATGGACAACAAGTACATCGGCGTCGGAACGACGGTCTACTTGCCGGTATTTGTCGAAGGAGCCCTGCTGTCGATAGGTGACACGCACGCGGTGCAGGGCGATGGAGAAATCTGCGGCACGGCGATCGAAGCTCCGATGCGTATCGTCCTCGAAGTACATGTCGTAAAGGGCAAGTCGATCTTGGAACCCCAGTATGAGACTGACGACTACTACGCCGTGACCGGTTTCGCCGAAACCATCCACGAAGCTGCCAGAAAGGCGAGCCGCTACATGCTCGACTACCTGGAGAATGAGCACGGCATGGCGCGAGAGGATGCTTACGCCCTGGCGTCGCTGGCTGGCGATCTCAAAATCTCCGAAGCAGTGGACATGCCCCACTACCTCGTGAGCATGCACATTCCTAAGGAGATCTTCAAGAAGCGACAGTAGAAAAGATCCGGTTGGTCATCGATGACGCGAACTCGCGACTTTATGTGGACATGATTCGCCGCGCGGGAATCGAAGTCGAATATGACCCTGATTTGGGCGTTTTTGATCGAAGGCAAAAGAACGAAGAGGAGATTTCCTGGTTGCAAGAATCCCAGCAAGTGACGGAAGAGGCCGTCGAATTGGTTTGTCGGATGATAGCCAACTCAAGTCCTAACGCAAATGGGGTGTTGATGCAGGGAGGTCGTTCTTTGACTTCTGAAAATCTGCGCCTGCTTGTTGACCAATTCTTTTTGGAAAAAGGGTTTATCCACCGTCCTGCAATCATTGCCGGGGGACCACCGGCGGCCGACTGCCATAACCTTGGATGGGGAGAGCTTAAAACGGGAAGCCCGATCATCGTTGATATTTTCCCCACTAATCGTGAAACACATTATTGTGGCGATTGTACGCGGACAGTCGTGCATGGTGACGTACCCGATGAAGTGGTACGCATGCACGCCGCCGTTGCAGCCGCCAAAAAACCCCTACCTCGGCGGCTGCGCCGCTAAAAAGCAAATTCCTATCAGTCGCTGGAGCTGTCAGCGGCTACACGTTTTGCTTCACCGATATGCTGGCCACGATTGCGGACATAATAGGAGAGGAACTTCCATCCGGTGCGGGTGAAGATAGTTTTACCCTGCTCCCGGCTTTATTGGGCCAGTCAATGGATCAACGCCCGGCGATCATCCATCACTCCAATTCCAGTTACGCTATGCG
>JAPUIL010000770.1 GCA_027297085.1 Verrucomicrobiota bacterium
GAACCGCCACCCGATTTCCCCGAAGGTGGATTAGAACGTGAGCAGATGATGCTCGACCTCGCCACAAGGGGCACGCATACCTTATTCAGTGCCGCCATCGAAGCAGGAATCAAGCGATTCATCTATGCGGGCAGTTTGTCGATTTTTGAAGCATATCCTGATGACGTCTACATCAGCGAATTCTGGAAACCACGCCCATCGCCGGAGATTACGCAGATGACCAAATATCTTGGAGAACTGACTTGTCGGGAGTTCGCAAGAGATCATATGGTTACGGTCACCGCTCTGCGTTTGGGAGAACTCGTCCTCGAAGAGGAGGTTCGAGGGAAATCGCCAAACCCCTTGTGGCTCGATCTCAGGGATGCAGCGCAGGCGTTTTCTTGCGCTCTGAATCTGAATCACAGTCATCATGTCTGGTGGACGCAGCGGTGGGCAATCTACCATATCTGCGCGGACATTTCAAATCCGAAATTTTTGGTTGATAAAGCCCGACAGATTGGGTATCAGCCCACGCATAATTTCCAAGAAGAAAATGACTCGGCATAGAACGGCGAAGCTTTTCTGAGACCGTTGGAATTTTATAATTAACCCAAGTTGTGATGAAAAGAAAATATGACAACGAATCGAAGGATTTATCGAATTTTTCGGCTAGGTTCGAATGCCGCTAAGTTAAGGACGAAAATCATCAGTCAGTTGTTCGAGAATACAGTGGCCGTGCGGGTTCACTCACCAAACTATTTGCTTATCTCAGTGCCATTCCGCTATGCTTAACAGCGGGGGATTCATCGCGGCCATAAGCGTCAAACCCCTTGCTCATAAGGCTTCAGACCACGCCCAGTATTTGACGCTTACGGACGTTTTTTGTTGACTCTGCCTTCGGGGGACTTTCTTTGGACGCATTCTTCTTGCCTATAGCGGTGTGAAATACTTTTTCGTTGACTTAACATTGGGGATGCCTATAATGGGATAGTGCGCTAAAACGCTTCGTATCTCGATTCGTATTCCACAGTTGTATACGGGTTCGTCTCTCATCTTCCCTTTTACCCCGTCTCATGAAATTTCCGGTAATCTCCTTTATTACACATACCGTATGCTTGGTATGGATATTTTGGCTTTGCGGATTTGCATCGGCACAAGTCAATATTTTCAATCCCGAAACCGTACGGAAGATGGAATTAGATCTCGGCTGGTATAATAGCATCACTTTGAATCTGACATCTCACTCTGGCAATACAGATTTGCTGACGCTGAGAGCCAAGCTCCGCTCCGACTATTTAGTTGGAAAGTCGCACACCTTTGTCATGGCGAACTTCCAACAAGGAAAAAAGGACGGCAAATCATTTATTGATAAGGGGCTGATTCACCTGCGCAGCGTTCAATCCGTCAGTCAAAGTGTGGCAGTAGAGGCCTTTGTCCAGAAGCAATTCGATGATTTTATTCTGTTACAGGATCGGAATCTGGCTGGCGGTGGAATTCGCATCGCTCCACTAGGACAACGTGTCAAATCAGAAAACGGTGCAACATTTCGTCTGTTTATAGGTGTAGGTGCGATGTGGGAGAATGAGGTCATCAATGACAGTCAGAAAGGGGAAATTGAGACGGATATTGTCCGTTCAACCAATTACATCAGTGGGGCGTGGCAGATTAATGAATGGCTGGCCTCCACCGCAACGAATTACTATCAGTTTAATCCTAAAAGCTATTCTGATTTTCGGATTCTTTTTGAAGGGAGTATCGGATTTCGTCTGACTAAGAGGCTAACATTCAGCATGCAGTTGAATTTTCGCTATGATAATGAGCCACCGACCGATGTTGAGAAGCATGATTTGGAAATCATTAATGGATTCAATTATGCTTTTTAACAATGCAAAGGAGGAACATAGTGAACCCGAAATTACGACTTAAGATTGTTGTTGTGGGGATAATCGTTGGCATTGCTCTTGTTTCCGCGGGGTACTTCTTCATCTTTAAACCGAAGCCGTGGGAAGTCAAGATTGCAACCGGCCCAAAGGGAGGAATGTTTTATCCCGTAGGTAGGCGACTTGAACCAATTCTCAAAGAGCACACGGGAAAGCGCATACAAGAAACCGAGGCGATTCCAACGGAAGGGTCAGTTGAAAACCTCAAACGCCTACTCAGCCCTAAAGAAGACCGAAAAGGCGATATTGGCTTTGTTTTCGGACCGGCGATAACTGATGAGACTGTTCCACAGGCAAGACGCTCAGAAATTCGCATGCTTGCAAGTCTGTACAGGGATTTTGTCCAGATCGTGGTCCGAACAGATGCCAACATTAATAACCTGACTGATTTGAGAGGAATGGAAGTCTATCTTGGTGCGGCGGATGGAGTCAGAAACGTCGCCGAAGAGATGCTCAAGGCTGTTGGCTTGGATCTCCAGTATATTACGGAGATAGAGGCGGCCGATCCTAATGAAGCATGCGTAAAACTCATGGAAGGAGAGTTAAAAGCCGCCTTTTTTGTTATGGGAATACCTGCCGACGCCGTAAAGACGGCACTTAAAGACGGGAACTACAAGCTTTTGGATCTTGGCAATAGCCGCGACCAAATAATAGCCAGAATGCGCGGCCTTACTGAGGCGGTCATTCCGCCAAATACCTATGTGAATCAAACCATGCCTGTGCGGACAGTAAGCGGGAAGACGCTCTTGTTGTGCAGAGAGGATCTCGAAGTCGATCTGGTTTCCTTAATTGAGGAGGCTTTGTTTGACAACATAGACAAACTCTTAAGGGCACAGGAGATAAGGCTGCAAAATGCTTTTAACACGGAAGGACTACCAACAGGTATTGAACTTCATCCGGGTGCCAAGAGATTTAAGGCTAAAATGGATAGGGAACTGCACATCGTAACGGGAACAATCAACGGGAAATACTGGGAGTTGGGCAAGAAGATTCAATCATTGCTCGAACAGCGGGGCATGCGGTCATGGGTAATTCATACAGATGGATCAGTAGAAAACGTGGAGTGGCTTAAAAGGGCGTCACTCCATAAGGGGGCACCCTCTCTTGCTATCATGCAATATGATATTGCCATAGCGTCACATAGTGGAACGCCCAATCTTATTTACCAAACAAGTCCCTTAGATCCGATTGACTTTCCTGAAGAACTCAACGATTTGAGGCGAATTGCAACGCTTCATCAAGAAAAGGTTCACATTATAATGCGGAAAAGTGTATCCGGTGAGACAGAAAAGCAGCCGACTACTATTGAAGACTTAAGGGACAATTGGGGAGGGCTTTCTGTTAGCCTTGGTCCCAAACTCAGCGGAACGCGAGTGTTAGCACAAGTCATTCTCACTCACCACAAACTTCTCCCAAACAACCCCGAATTCCTTTCAGTTCCAGAGATGATCAATAGAATATCTGCCGAGGAAAGCAGCATTGATGTCGGATTCTTCGTCGGCCATGTTCCAAGCGAAGCACTCAAAACACTTTTCGCCAGCGATGAAATCAGGCTCCTGTCCATTGGACAAAGAGAAATGGCAAACCTGGTTGGACAAGTTTTCCATAAGGAAAGGATAGAGCCCGGCACCTATAAGTATAAGCCAAAAGAGATTCGTGCAGTCGAAACCATCGCAACAACAGCCGTGCTGGTGACCACAGAAGACTTGCCGTTCAACGTCAAAAAGATTACAGAGGCTATATTCAGGGGAGCCGATGTTATTGGCCTCAAGGCGAAAGATCTCGCAATCCCTCTTCACCTAGACGCCAAAGCACATTACCGGGAAGCTGGCTATCCAGGCTACCCGCCTCCGAAATCTTTTTTCGACTGGCTTAGCGACACATGGCGCTCCTTAACCATCATCATCATCTTCCTCGGTGGGTACAAGGGAACCCTTGAGTTTAAGCGTAATGCAACGAGTAAGAAGATGAGGAGAAGAATTCACCGTGTGAATATTGAAGCGAGCTATCCAGATTCGGTCGACGAACTGCTGGAGATTCGCCGCGATGTCCGGAATTGTGTGAGAAGGAAGTGGTGGCACCCGGAAGAACTGGACTCGTCACGATGGAGTGAGTTAGAGAATTTGATCGATATCACGATAGCAGAAGCGAGACAAAATATGACGAGAGAACTCCTGGTGGGGGTACGTGCCGTCCCGGAAAAAGACCCGGAGGGCGTGGTGCGACTCGAGCTTTATCTTGCTTTTGAGAAGCGTATCTGGGAATGTCTTGAGAGGGGAGAGTTGGAAGAATCCCAGCACGGATTCCTGCTGGCAGTTACCCAAGAAGGTATCCAGCACGCATCTGGCACATCAGATACTGACCATCATCCAGAAAACTGAACAGTTGGTCTAGGTTCGTGCTGCGCATGGGAGGACGCCCTGCGGGTGGTGGGAAGAACCTCGCGCACCTCACACATTCGCTGTTATATGACGGTTTGTCACATCAGTTTGGGTTCTTTTTCAATAGGTAGCAACTTGAGTTAATTAACGCATCCGGAGGCAGTCCTATGAAAAAAGTCCTTGTTCTTGGTGCATCTGGTAATATTGCCCCCAACATTACACCGGGACTGGAAAAGGATTA
>JAPUIL010000771.1 GCA_027297085.1 Verrucomicrobiota bacterium
CGGGCGTTTTTATGGATTGGAAGGAACAGGCGGCGGAGTTGTAGCGACTACTACCGGAGTGTGAGGTTGCGGTGCGGTGGGGGGTGCTTGAGCAAGTTGAGCGCGTGTTGCCGCCACGGAATCCGACAGCGGTAGAGAGAAAGCTGGCTGCCATGTTGGGGGAGGTGGAAGCCTCACGAAAACGGTGTGCCAAAGCCCAGGATGGGTTGCCGAATATTTCTTTTCCCGAAGCACTTCCAATTTCGAAACATCGGGAGAGTATCCGAAAACTGATAGAAGAGAACCAGGTGGTGGTGATCGCCGGAGAAACGGGCTCGGGAAAAACCACACAGTTGCCGAAGATGTGTCTGGATGCGGGTAGGGGAGTTAGGGGCAAAATTGCTTGTACCCAGCCACGCCGGATTGCGGCCTTGTCGGTATCGCAACGAGTAGCGGAGGAGTTGAAAGTTCCCTGGGGTAAGGAAGTAGGCGCGAAGATACGCTTTACGGACAAGACTTCGGACGATACGCGGATAAAGTTTCTGACAGACGGCATGCTGTTATCGGAAATCCATGGCGATCGATTAATGTTGGAATACGATACCGTGATCATCGATGAGGCACATGAGCGGAGTCTGAATATTGATTTTCTGTTAGGTTATTTGAATGTGCTCCGGACCCAACGACCCGATCTGAAGATTATTATTACTTCAGCCACGATTGATACACAGGCCTTTTCCAAAGCCTTTGGGGATGCTCCGATCATTGAAGTCTCCGGGAGAATGTATCCGGTGGAGGTTGAATATCAGCCCTTGGATGTACTGCTGGAAAAAGGTGGGGATGTAAACTACATCGATGGTGCAGTGGCGGCTGTCGAGCAGCTGGTAAAAGTTTATCCTCGCGGCGATATCCTGGTATTCTTTCCGGCAGAAAAAGATATACGTGAAGCGAGAGATGCATTGGTGGGGCGTCGATGGAAACGAGTAGAAATATTTACGTTATTCGGCAGGTTGTCAGCTGGTGATCAGCAGAAAGTTTTTAGTAAGTCGGCCGGGCGTAAGGTAATCCTATCGACTAATATTGCGGAGACCTCCCTGACCATACCCGGTATTCGCTTTGTAGTGGATACTGGATACGCACGCTTGAGCCGCTACAGTCCAGGAACACGAACTCAACGATTGCCGATTGAACCTGTTTCGCAAAGTAGCGCCAATCAAAGGATGGGCCGCTGTGGTCGTGTGGAGAATGGCACCTGCATCCGGCTCTATTCGGAAGCTGATTTTCTGAAACGGCCCGAGTATACGCAGGCTGAAATTCTCAGATCGAATCTGGCCGCAGTAATTTTGCGGATGCGAGTGTTTGAGCTGGGCGATATCGAGACGTTTCCGTTTATTGATCCTCCAAGTCCGCGTGCTATAAGCGCAGGCTATCAGCTGCTCGTAGAGTTGGGTGCGCTGCGGCGCGGCGCGGGGCGCGGCACGAGGGACGAGGGACGAGAGGCGAGGGGCGAGGGGGAGGAGAGCAGTTCCGAATATTCATTGACTCCCTTGGGAAAGCAGTTGGCGCATTTGCCGGTGGATCCGACGGTAGGGAGGATGATTCTGGAGGCGAAGGAAGAGCATGCCTTGGAAGAAGTGCTGATTATTGCAGCTGGTTTAAGTATCCAGGATCCGCGGGAGCGGCCGGAAGAGAAACGGGAGGAGGCCGATGCGATGCACAAAAAGTTTCGGAATGATAGCTCGGACTTTATTACCCTCTACAACATTTGGGCCGCCTACCATGACGAAACGGAAAAATTGACCCAGAATCAGTTACGGAAGTTTTGTAAAAGCCACTACTTGTCCTATCTGCGGATGCGCGAGTGGCGGGATATTCATCAACAGCTGGTCCTGGTGATGAAGGATCTGGGTGAGTATAAGAGTAGTCGAAAGGGGCGTGGGGCGAGAGGCGAGGGACGAGAGGGAAAGAAAGGCTGGAAGAATGTGGATTATGAAGCGATTCACCGGTCGATTGTGGCGGGCTTGTTGAGCAACGTTTGCTTGAAGGACATGGGAAATCATTATCGAGCTGCGCGAAACCGGAAGGCCATGATTTTTCCGGGCTCCGGATTGTTCGATAAAAAGGCAAGTCGGGAGCTGCGTAAGAAGAATGCCGGCGGCCAGGCAAAGAATTTGATCGAAGGTAAAACGCCTGAATGGATCGTAGCTTCGGAAATCGTGGAAACGGGCCAGGTTTATGCCCGGACGGTGGCGGGTATCGATCCCGCCTGGTTGGCAAAATTGGGTGCTCATTTAATTCGCCACAGGCATACGGATCCCAGATGGGATGAAAAAGGCGAGCGGGTTGTTGTTAAACAGCGCTCAATCCTTCTGGGACTTGAGGTGGAGACCAAGCGTGTCGGTTATGTGAAGGTAAATCCGGAAGAGGCTACAGATATTTTTATTCGGGAAGGACTCCTCGGTGACGCCATCCGAACACAGCTTAAGTTTCACGAGCACAACCAGAAGGTCCTTGAAGACGTTGAGCAGATGCAGGCGCGGGTGCGGAAGTCCGAAATCTTTGGATTGGAGGAAGCACTGTATCAGTTTTACAGCCAACGTATTCAAAAGGTGGGATCTGTTCAGGATTTGCAAGCTTGGCTGAAAACGCATTCAGAAGAGGAATTATTTATCAATGAAGAGGAGTTGATTGGTGAGGGTGTCATGGACGTGGATGCGGAACAATTTCCTCGAATTGTAGAGACACCGGACGGAGAACGTTCTCTCAACTATACCTATCGACCAGGCGAAGAAAACGACGGAGCTACTTTGCAGGTGCCCTTGCATGCCTTTGGGTCTTTTAAACCGGGTGCCCTTGATTGGGTGGTTCCCGGATATTTGGAGGAGAAAGTGGATGCCTTATTGCGCGCGCTACCGAAAGATGTACGTCGGCAGCTGTTTCCAATTGCGGATAAGGCTAAGGAGATAATGGAAATTCTGGAGCCCGGAGATTTTTCACTGGGCGAGGCGTTGAGCACCATAGTTAAAGAAAGATATGGTGTGGGGATTCCTTCGGTAGTGTGGGACTACAACGCTATTCCCGATCATTTGAGAGTGCGATTGGAGGTTGTTAATGATAAGAAGCAACCCATTGCCAGTGCACGTTCGGTTGAAGAAATAGAATCTTTGGTGAGGGACCGCATCCGGGAGGCAGAGACAAAGCATCGCATGGAAAAGAAAGATGACGATGCTTGGTCAGTAGCTCAGGAGAAGTGGGGAAAGCTTGGACTGACGGAATGGGATTTCGACGATCTTCCCTCGCGAGTGGAAGTGAGTCATTTTGGTGGTGTACCCGTTTATGGATACCCGGGGCTAGCTAAAGTCGATGACGGCTGCGATGTGGTTATTTTCAAATCTCGTGGGGAGGCCGACAGGGAGACACGGAAGGCCATACCTGCATTGTTAGCTAAGGTACTTCGTTACGAATTAGCCTGGTTGCAGAAAGATTTGCGCGCTGTGAAAAAAGTAGGCCCGTTGTGCGTGACCTTAATACACATCGAGGATTTACAGAAACATGCATATGTGCACCTCTGCAGATATTTGTATAGATCGGATGATGTATTACCTCTTAAGCAAAAGCGCTTTGAGTTACTGATGAATCGCATTCGGCAAGAAATTAAAGGATTGGTGCCAGCTTTTATTGATTTGCTCGAAGTTATCTTTAAAGAGCGACAGAAAATGAGTGTATTGAAACGTGGATATCCCGGTATGGCGGATGAGCTGGCACATTTGATTCCCAAAGATTTTTTGGTAACTACACCTTATAGCCAACTAAGTGAGTATCCGCGTTACACCAAAGCCATGCAATTAAGGAGGGAGCGGTATTTGAATGATCCGCAGAAGGATCTCAAACGGGCAGAACCACTGAAAGGTTTTCAAAAACAGTATTTGAAATGGATTGGCAGAAAAGATTTGCCCGGAGCTTGTAAGCAGCTGCTGCAACAACTCAGGTGGCTCTTGGAAGAGTTGAAAGTGAGTGTATTTGCGCAGGAGTTGGGGACGCCCGTATCCATATCGCCGAGAAAGGTGGAAGATCAAATTGAGAAGATTCAGCGGTTGGAGAATCCGGACAAGTTTACGGAGAAAGCGAAAGCGAAGCCGGTGATTGATCTTAAAGGCTTTAAAATTGGGCAGGAGTTTTGATGAGCTACTGATTCACCCGGATCAAACACGGATGGATAATATGAAACGCAAACCTATCTCGTATCAGTGGAAATCCGTGGCTTCAAGAAAATCTGATGTACATTACATTGCCATTAGGTTTGTTTGACAGAACATAAATGGATTCCATGTTACCAGCCATGCTTCCGTGGTTTGAGGATGGGAAATTCCCGTTGTATTTGGCGCCGATGGCTGGGTTTACAGACATTGGCTTTCGTAAGCTGTGCAAAGAGAAAGGGGCAGATGTGGTAGTGTCGGAGTTTGTCTTGGCCGATGCCATTTTAAGGGGCGATCATAAGGTATGGAACTCGATTGAGTTTACGGAGGATCAGAGGCCTATGGGGGTGCAGATCTTTGGCTCAGAATCGGATGTTATGGCTGCTGCGGCCCGAACAATTGTCGATCGCCTAAATCCCGATTTTATTGATTTAAACTTCGGGTGTCCGGCTAAGAAGGTCACTTGCAAAAATGCTGGCTCTTCACTGCTGCGGGATTTACCCTTACTCGGAAGTATCTGCGAGTCTGTGGTGCAAGTGCTGCCAGATTGTCCAGTAACCGCGAAGATTCGCATTGGCTGGGACAGTGAATCCTTGGTAGCTCCTGAAGCTGGAAAATTATTGGAATCGGTAGGTATTCAGGCGCTAGCCATCCATGGCCGGACCAAGGCACAGGGTTATAAAGGTGATGCTAATTGGGATATAATTCACGAAACTGCTCAGGAGATCTCTATTCCAGTGATTGGAAACGGAAGTATAGCATCTGGTTATAATGTGGGTGAGTTGCGTGAGCGCTACGGCGTTAGTGGTCTCATGATGGGGCGCTCGGCGATCGGGAACCCCTGGTTATTTGAAAATATTAAATCGCTCTTGGCCACGGGCGAACCGGCTATTCCACCGACCGTAGAGGAACGCTGGGATGCAGTGTTACGCTATGCCGATATTATGAGAGGGCATTATACCCATTTGCGGACCGATAGGTTGCTGGGAATCATGAAAGGGCGATTGGTGTCATTTGTGGCAGGATTTCCAGGCGCCCGGCAGTTGCGAAACAGAATAAGCAGGCTAACGAGTTTTGAGGAGATCGAAGTTTTAAGGGATGAAAGTTTGGAGGCTTTGAAACGGGTCGAGGGGCGTGTTGCGAGGGTCGAGGGGTAGTGATTCTTAAGCCGCCAGCCTGGAAGCTGAAGCGGGGAGCGTTGTTATAAATAGACAACGGCGCGAAACGGCGATCGCACCTTACCTGGAAAAATAATTGGAAGATAAGAAATGAAAAACCCGGCTGGAGAAGGTAACCGGGTTTTAGTTAGAAATTAAAATATTTTGATTCTCAGGAAGCAGCCAGATTGCCGTTTCCTGCATCTGCGGGGAATAAGTGCACGTCGCGCTGAGGATAGGGAATGGAAATTCCTTCCTCATCAAAGCGGAGTTTGACTTGCTCCTGGATGCCAAAATATGCGTTCCAGTAATCAGCGGTTTTCACCCAGGGACGTACCGTAAAGTTTACCCTGCTGTCTCCCAATTCAATAAGTCCGATCGTGTAAGCTGGATCTTTCAAAACACGTTCATCGCTGTCGAGGATACCTTCAAGGACGCTACGTACTTTCTTAATATCGTCATCGTATCCACATCCAATTAAGAGGTCCACGCGACGAGTGGCTTTTGCTGTGTAGTTAGTGATAGCGCCTCCCATGATTTGGCCATTTGGAATAATAACCACTTTGTTGTCCTTTGTTTTCATATTGGTGGTTAAAATGTGATTTCCTCAATTACGCCGAATACACCACCTGCATCTACATCGTCACCCAGTTTAAACGGACGAAACATGATAATAAGGACCCCGGAAGCAAAATTTGCAAGAGAGCCTTGTAACGCCAAACCAACCGCCAAGCCCGCAGCACCCAAGATGGCTATAAAGGACGTTGTCTTAATTCCAATATAATCGAGCATGACGAGAACCACACAAACCATCAAGATCATGTAAACACCGTTGCCAAGGAATGAGATGAGCGTTTCGTCCATTTTGGCCTTGGTCATAGCTTTTTTCACCAAGCCCGTCACTTTTCGATAAATCCATTTCCCAACAAGGAAAATAATAAGGGCAATGACGAATATTTTAAGATATTCCAGGCCGTTTGTTTGTTGCCAATTAATAGCGTCTTCTTTAGTCATAATTGATAGATTTGAGTTTACCTGACGAGTTTTTGAATGATTTTGGTTGTCCCGGCAATTGCCTGAACAGACTGATTTTACTTACTTAATTTGCTATATTCCTGAGTGTAATGGCACACTTTTCAGGAAAATTTTAACTTGCTTGATTAGATAGGTGGTTTTTCTCTGCTTCATATAACTTGCTATAGTTTTTAACTCTCAACTGCTATCATCATGACTAATCGTACGCGTTCGGTAGGGTCGACTTGTACACGGCTGTTTGCCGGATTATTAATCTGTTGCTCAGTAACTTCGCTGTTTGCTGGCAAGGTGGAAACTAAGGACGGTTCCATAATCAATGGAAAGATCCTTTCTATTGAAGATGGAGTTATCCATGTAGAAACTTCTTACGCGGGGGTTATATCGATTAAACAGGAGGAAGTTTCTACTTTCTCATCAGAGAACACGATCAATGTGTCCACTCAAAGTGGTAACACCTTTTTGGGTACCGTGGAGGGAGAAGGCGAAGCCATAAAGATCTTCGCCGATGGGGGAACTTTTGAAACGGCTGTTAGCAATGTATCCGCTGTTTGGCAACCAGGTGAGGACAGTCCTAAGGAAAAAGCATTAAAAGCTGAGCTGGCCGCCAAGGAACGCAAGTGGGCTTACAATGCCAGTGTGGATATTAGTGGAAAGTCTGGAAACTCCGACCGTTTTTCATCTGCCATTGCATTTAGTGCGATTCTTGAAAGCAGTGAAGATAAACTGCAGTTTTACGGATCAATGGATTTGGCTGAGGACGACGGTAATACAACGGCCGATGAATTGAAATTTGGCGTCGATTATTCCTCCTTTTTCTCCGATACGTTATCCTGGTATGTGCGCACTGAATTTGAGCAGGACGAAATTGAACTTCTCGACCTGAGATCGACGGCCGCCTTTGGTCTTGGTAAACATCTTATTCGCAAGGATGACCAGAAACTAGAGCTTCGCGGTGGTTTCGCTTACCGATTTGAAAATTTCCAGGATGGCTCAGAAGTTGAATCACCGGGTATTGATTTCGCAATCATCCATTTCAAAAATTTAGGCTGGGGAGGATTGAATAATCTGTTGACCTACAATCCGTCGTTTGAAGATTTTGGAAATTTCCGGGTGTACCATGAATCATCTCTTGAATTGCCGATTGGCACTGGAGAATTCTGGAAGTTGCGAGTAGGTATCAGCAACGATTACAATTCGGAGCCAGTGGCTGGTCTCAAGGAAATGGATACCACTTACTTTACGCGCATGCTTCTCAACTGGCGTTAGGTTGCTTAGGCCAAACGCTTCGATGGTGTAAGGCTAACTTCGATACACGGGTCGCGATTAAAATTGCTCCTACAGTTGGCGAGTCCATGTCAAAGTGTAGGAGACAGGCAATAAGGATTGATCAAGTAAAAGTTTCATAATTGCGATGGAATAGGTGTGAATGTCTTCTGATTGACCAGTACGGAGACGAGTCTACCGAGCTGTTTGCGCATGAGGTCGACGGTGGCTTGTTTGTGGTTTTTGCCTCTGGCTTTGAGTGACACATAACACTGTCTGAGTTGGGGGTCGTGAGTCATGCCGCAGAAGGCAGCCTGGAAGAGGGCAGTCCGGGCGATCTCGATCCCTCTTTTTGAGATCTTGGTGGTGCCTTTCCACTTGCCGGACTCCTTGACCCGGGGGTCGGTGCCGAAGAGGGCCTGAAGCTTGCGTGTTATCTGTTTGTTGCTGCCGTGTTGCAGGCGTTCGGGCGGGATGAAGGCCAGGATGGCGGGGGTGGTCTTGGCTCCGAAGCCGGGGATGCTGCGGGCCAGCCGTACCGTCTCGGTCCCGGCGCAGGAGATGAGTAGTTGGTCGATTTTGCGATCCATTTGTTTGAGCTGTTCTTGCAGATGCTCGATGGTGTCCAGAAGCGTGCCCAAGAGTCCTTCTTCGCAGGTGGCTCCGATGGCTTGGATGGCAAAGCTCTGGGCGGCGGCCTGTTTCAGCGCCGCAGCTTTATTGCCGACGTAACGGCTCAGTTCGGCGACTTCGAGGGCGGCGATGCGGGCCGGTGAGGGATGATCGCGCAGGAGTCGGCGTACCCTGACTTGATTGATGCTCAGACGCAGTTCATCGAGTTCAGGGAACAGGGTGTGCACGGTAGTGGCGGTGTGTTTAATGATGTTGGTCAGGGACTTACGCAGAATCTTGCTTGAGCTGACGTAGCGTTGCAGTTCGAAGCGCTCGACCGGACAATGGAAGGCAAAGCGTTTCAATAGCTCTTCGCGATCCCTGAGTCCGAGTTCGGCCAGAGACTCGGCGTCGAGCTTATCCTTCTTGTTGTCGCGGATGGAATTACTGATGCTGCGATTGCGGCCATACAGGGGGTTGATGGCCACGACCTGGCAACCGGCTTTTTCGAAGGCTTCGCAGAAATCCAGGTGCAACATGCCGGTGGCTTCGGCCACGACCAGGACGGTGGCGGGATCATCGGCGTGCAACTTTTCGAGCAGTTGTTGCACGGCTGCTTTCGCGGCTTTGAGTGGACCCCGGGCGACCCGGTGAGCGGCGCTGTCAAGAATGTGATAACGCGCGCTTGATTTGTGGATGTCCAGTCCTATGCTATGAGTGATATTCATTTTTTAACGATGGGTTAAGGTTACGATAAATTGCGTTGCCTGCGCTTATGGCCAAGTGAAGAAATCCCGGCTT
>JAPUIL010000772.1 GCA_027297085.1 Verrucomicrobiota bacterium
TCTGCGTCTCTCCTGTTGTCAGGGACATCCTCGATATTACTCGAAAGCGGAATTTCCGAGAGAAGTGTATTCTTTGAGTCATCAAAAATCTTAAACGCAAAAATACCGACTAATCCCAGTACGAGACATGCCGCCGCCGCATTGATCCACATCGGAAACCTCAGAATCTTTTTCTCCTTCGGCTGTATCGCCGTGCGAACGCGTTCTTTTTGTTCTTCGGTTAGCGCCTCCTTGTCGTCCTGCGCTTTGAGCTCGGCTTTTAGGTTGTCTGCGAAAGTTTGCAGGGAAGCAAACTCGTCGTTCGCTTCGGGGTTAATGGATTGGGTTTCTTCTTCGCCAAGGGCTTTGGCGGTAAATCTTGGGTCGTTTGGGTCTAGGTGATTCATGTTAATTTCCTGCCAAGGTTGATTGTTCGAGGGTTTCCCATTGTTGTTTCAGGGATCGGACGGCCTGATGTAGGATGTAGCCTACGTTGGTGACAGTGAGGCCGGTGACTTCAGCGATTTCCTGGTAGCTAAAATCCTGTTGGAATTTTAGTCGGACCAGTTCTCGTTGGCGGTTGGGGAGGGTATCGACCATTTCAAACAGCGAAGTGATTGCTTCACGTTTTCGCTGTTCCTGGGGGTGGCTTTCTGCCGGGTTTTGCTGGACGCTGATGGTGTCCAGATCATCTATGTGACTCATGCGTTTTTCCTTTCTTAGCATATTCAGACACTGATTTCGCACGACGCGGAAGAGCCAAGGTAGCAAGTGATCCCTGACTTTATCAGGAGATTGCTTGCAGAGCTTTATAAATGCTTCCTGCACGGCATCCCGGGCTTGGTCACCATCACGAAGGATTTGTTGGGCGTAGCGGATTAGCGCGGATTGGTGGTCTTCCATCGCTTCCCGCACCCAGGTCCACTGGCTATCAGTGGCAACTTCAGGCGGCATGGTCTATCGGTGTTGGGGTTATCATCTAGAAAGCTAACACCTGATACGCGGGTTTTCTTAGGTACGGATTAAAAAAAGTTTTATCTGCGCTGTCTAATGACTTCGTAAAGGACTGCAGCTGTAGCTGCTCCGACATTCAACGAATCAGCCTGGCCATGCATGGGGAGTCTTATTTTCTGGGTGCAGTTCTGTATCCAGAAATCGGTTAATCCGTCCTTTTCGCTTCCCATTACGATAGCCGATGGGCCGGTGAATGAGGCGTCGTAATGAAGACAATCCGTTGCCGGAGTGGTGGCATAGGAATGAATATTGGAGGAGTTTAGATAATCTAGAGTTTCAGGCGCTGTTGCCACGACGGTGGGTACTTTGAACACCACTCCCGCCGAAGTGCGGATGACATTGGGGTTAAAGAGGTCGGTAACTGGATCGTTGAGGATAAGGGCATCCACGCCTGCGGCATCGGCCGTACGCAGGATAGTGCCGAGATTGCCTGGTTTTTCGAGAGATTCCAGAACAAGGAGCAGAGGCGTGGATGAGAGCTCCAGGGTATCCAGGGTTTTTTGAAAAGTGTTACAAACGGCCAGAAAACCGTCCGGGTGTTCCCGATAGGAGCAATGTTCAAATACCTGTTTGGCCAAGTAAACCACGGGCGTACTCGACTGCAGGAGTTGCTGATGTAATGCCTCAGATACTTCTCCATGTTTAAAGAATTCTTGGCAGAGCATGATTTGAGTGGCTTCCAGACCTGCCGCCAGGCCCCGTTCCAACTCGCGTTCGCCTTCCAGCAGAAATTGACCTTCCTTGTCGCGATTGCGTTTCTGGCTTAGCCCTTTGACGCGCTTTATGCGTGGGTTTTGCAGGCTGTCGATGGTGGTCAGTGGCATGAGGCGGACAATCGGGTATTGATTCGCTGGCAAGCTAGGGGTTCACTTCCCGATTTTAAAGCATTTTATGGCTAAAGCACCGAGAGGATTTCGAGAGGGGAAATTTGACTATCACGAAGAAGTGGACGTGGTAATCGATAACTTAACCAATCTGGGTCAGGGCGTTGGCCGGATCGATGGCTGGGTTGTAATGGTGCCCTTTGCCCTGCCCGGTGAACGAGTGCGGGCGCGGGTATACCGTAACCATGCCAACTATTCGGATGCAGATCTGGTAGAGGTTCTCGAACCCTCTCCGGATCGAGTGGAACCGCGCTGCAAATTATTCGGATTGTGTGGAGGTTGCCAGTATCAGAATTTAAACTACGAGAGTCAGTTGACCTATAAATCCCGCCAGGTTCAGGAATTGGTGGATCGTCAGCTAGAGGGTAATTATCCGGTGCAGCCCGCAATTGGATCTCCGCAACCCTATGGCTATCGTTCCAAATTGACGCCGCATTTTCAAAAGCCACGAGAAGGACGGGATTTTCGAATCGGATTTTTGGAGGCCGGGCGACGCAATCGGTTAGTGGATGTTGAGCAATGCCCGATAGCGACCAAGGGAATCAATGAAGCCTTGCCGAAAACCAGGCAAACCGTGTTCGATAATACGAGAAATTACAAAAATGGTGCTACCGTATTATTGCGGGATGTGGAAGAAGGAGTAATCACCGATTACCAGGCCATAGTAACCGAGGTTGTTGGTGATTTGGTATTTCGGTTTAAGGCCAGTGAGTTTTTTCAGAACAATCCATTTATTTTACCCCTTTTGGCTGATTATGTCCTTGAACAGGCAAAGGAGGCGGGAGTCAGATATTTTTTGGATACTTATTGTGGTTCTGGATTGTTTGCACTTTCTGCCGGGAGGTATTTTGACCAGGCAGTGGGTATCGAGATCAGTGAAAAGTCGGTTGAGTATGCGCGCAATAACGCTGAGCTGAATGGGTTAGCGAATTGCGAATTTCAGGTGGGTGATGCGGCTCATTTATTCGAGCTGGTTCAATTTTCGGCCCATGAAACGGTGGTGGTGGTGGATCCGCCCCGGAAAGGATGCAGCGATGAGTTCCTGAACCAGTTGTTTACCTATGGTCCTGTAAGAGTGGTATACGTCAGCTGCGATCCAGCCACGCAAATGCGGGATTTGAGTAAGTTTATCGAGGCCGGGTATGAAATAACCAAACTTCAGCCATTCGACTTATTTCCGCAGACCCGGCACATTGAGAATGTGGCGACCCTGGTAAAAACGGAAATTTGAGACTGAATCTTTTTGTAAAAACCGTGGGTCAAAACGGTATCGCCTTTTAAGTCGAAAGGGTCTAAAAGAGAATTCCTTTCTTAACCTCAATCGTTACCAATCATGAAAAAACTTACTGTGTAATTATACTCTCAGTTTTCTCGCTTAGCCTGGTTTTACCTGATTCAGGTGCTCTAAACTTGTTATTCCCCGGTGCTTGTGTCGGGGTTGCTGACTGATTTTCGAGGGGGTCAAACCTTCAATCCCGCATTGGCATGCACGATTGCAAGGAATGTCCCCGACGCCGGCCTTGCTTCGATAATTTATCAATAAACTGCTTAACTTAGTGCCATTCTAGTCAATCTCAACGTGGGAAACATGCCGGTGTAAGACTGGTGTCTGGCGACCTAAAACTGACGAAGCGTGTTGATAAAGCTTCGCCCAAGTTGCAGGAAATGGCCGACTCTGGCGGAGAATTTGAAGAAATTACTTTGGAGAAAGATGGCGTGACCTATCTGCTGTCGGATGTGAAGGTTACCTCCGTCAAAAGAAAGGGCATGCAGGAAGTAGTCAATTTACGGTATGCATCTTTGAAGCAAGTTGCTACGACCAGGGCTGGTGGTGCCAATCACAATACAACCCGCTCGAACAAAACAGCCACAACACGGGCTGATGATCACAATTCCTCCCGGGGAAACAAGACATCTGCCTCAGGGGCGGATTGCAATAGCAGCCGGTCGAATAACTCCAATTAAGGGTTCGGAACGACCATTTCGACCAACTGATCTTTAAAGGGCGCCGGTTCAGTTTGTACCCGCGCTTTTAGTTTGGAGCAGTCGAGAGTCAGGTTCTTGGGGCGGTCTTTGAATTCAGGGAAATCCGCGGACAGCGTTTTTTGCAGCAGATCATCGGGTACACCCAGCTTCCTTGCAATGTGTTGTCCAAGCTCCCATCTATTGAGTTGATCAGCCCCTGCCCAATGAAATAGTCCATGGATATCGGGATTTTGAATGAGCTCTACCGTGAGGTCGGCCACATTGCTTACGGACACTGGTTGTCTCCATTCATCTTCGAAGTGTTTCGTGGATTCTCCGATCTTCCAGGATAACCACAGCGCTTCGTGCATTGAGCGCTTTCCGGATAGACTATTTCCCGTTAGCAGTGGAAGTCGAATCACGACCGAGGTGTTGGGGCTTATATCTTGTACCCGTTTTTCGGATTCGAGCTTATGTTCGCCGTAAAGGTTCTTTGGATGAGTTGAGTCGTTTTCCGAGTAGTTGCCGGACTTACCATCGAATACCATGTCCGTCGAATAGTGGATGAGGTGAATGCCTTCTTGAGCTGCATACCGGGCGAGTTCATTAGGAAGGATCACATTGAGGGCGTGGGATAACTGCGGATGAATCTGGCAAGTAGCCGGCACAGAAAGAGCGGCGGCATTTACGATGACCTGTGGACCTATATTGGAAAGGGTATTTGTCAATTCGCCTGAAGTAGATAAATCCAAATTATGGATACGAAGGCCATCCATCTGGACCGGCAATTGATTTACTGTACCATGGACTCCCCACCCCTTCCTCAGAAAAGCTTTAGCAAGTGCGTGACCGAGTAAGCCGGACGCGCCTGTAAGGAAAATGGTCATATAGAAATACCGTAATTTTTGCGTTTGAGTTATGGGATTATATACTACCCAATGCGAGGCCTATTGTTGAAGTCGAAAATGTCTACGGCCAAAATCAGTTATACGGATCTGGTAAATCCTATTGTGCTCAAGCAGCCGGTATACGAACCGGGAAAGCCTATCGAATTGGTGGCTCGCGAGTTCGGTCTGGATCCGGATGAGACGATCAAGCTGGCATCGAATGAGAATCCATTGGGTGTCTCCCCGCAGGCACTGGAAGCAGTTCGGGGTTTTTTGAACCGGTCCTACTTGTATCCCGATGGGGGTTGCTATCTTTTGCGGCAGAAGCTTTCCCAAAAGATGGGCTTGGAGCCTGAGCAGTTGGTATTCGGAAATGGTTCGAATGAGGTGATGGAACTGATTGGGCATGCTTTTTTTCAGCCAGGTGATGAAGTCGTAATGGGAGAGCAGGCATTTATTGTCTATAAACTGGTTACCCTCCTTTTTCAGGCCACGCCGATTGAAGTGCCTCTTGTTGACTTTACGCACGATTTGAAGGCGATGCGTGAGGCGATCACCGGACGGACGAAGGCTGTATGTTTACCCTGCCCCAACAATCCGACCGGAACGCTTAATCCTGCGGACGAGGTTTTGGAGTTCGTGCGTTCGCTGCCGGAGCACGTGATTTTTGTTTTAGATGAAGCCTATGCCGAGTATCTGGAGGATCCAGTCGATCTTCGTTCGCTCATTGCCGAGGGAAGAAAAATTATTTGCACGCGCACCTTCTCGAAGATCTATGGCCTGGCCGGTTTTCGGATTGGCTACGGATATTGCAGTGCGGAATGTGCAACCCTGCTGAATCGTGTGCGTGAACCTTTTAACGTGAATGCCATTGCCCAGGTGGCCGCGGTTGCTGCTTTGGATGATGAGGACTTTGTCGAGGCGAGTCGCCGGTGTAACAAGGCCGGACTCACACAAATTATCGATTTTTGCAAAGGGCGTCAAATAAGCTATGTCCCAAGTTGTGGAAACTTTATCTTGGTCCAGGTTGGTGACGGAGCCCGAGTGTTTCAGTCGCTGCAAGAAGTGGGGGTGATTGTCCGTCCCATGGCTCCCTATGGATTTCCAGACTACCTGCGCATATCGATTGGGACAGGGTCGCAGAATTTAAGGATGATTGAAGCGTTGCAAAATGCGCTTGGGTTTTCCTAAAATCCTAGCATGAAGGATTTGGAGTGAATGTGATTGTTTGGAATTTGTTATTTCTCGGTGGTGCTGCTCTTCTCCTGGTTTTGCTGAACGCGATATTCGTGGCCAGTGAGTTCAGCCTGATCAAGTTGCGGTACAGTCACTTTAATCCCGATCTTCTAGAAAAACTCCGGAAAGGAAAACGCTTTGCAGGCTTACTCGACCGCGTTGACCGGACATTGCAATTCCTCCGTTTGGGTATCACCTTTTCCACTCTGGCACTCGGGGTCATTTTGATTCCTTTCATCAGTACCCTGGCGGCCTATTTTGGTTATGCGCCGGAAGGGTTCTGGTCGGCGGCGTTCTATGGTCTTTCTTTTATGGCAGCAACTGCGATGTACTATGTCGTCGGGGATTTGGTCCCGCGTGGAATTGCTTTGCAACATCCGGTAGGCGCTTTGCAAACAACCTCCTGGTTCATATGGATATTACAGTTTGTTACCTCTCCCGGGCTCAAATTATTGGTTATGGTTTCCAGGGTTTTGCTTCGATTAGTCCGATTGGATCCGGATGTGGATTTTAATCAACTCGATCTGGAGGCGCAGATCAAAAACTTAGACAAAGATACGGATATTCCGGAGTTTACACGGCGGGTATTTAAAAATGTCATCTCCATGCGAGAGCTGGTGGTTCAGGATGTGATGTTGCCGCGGAATCAAATTCAGTACTTCGATATTTTTGACGGAAATGAGGTCAATGTAGAGCTGTCCAAAGAAACGGGCCATACCCGCTTCCCTTTATGTGAGGGGGATTTGGACAACTGCATCGGCATCATGCACATCAAAGATATCTATAGCTCCGATGTCGAAGTGAAGAGGATGGATTTCAAAAAACTTGCCAGGCCGGTTATTTATGTCGGGCCTGACGATCATCTGGAATCCGTATTGGAAAAACTTCTGGAAATGCGTCTGCACATGGCTCTGGTGCGCGATGAATTCGGCGGGACCGTGGGTGTGGTAACGATAGAAAACATCGTCGAAGAACTTGTAGGTAATATCCAAGACGAATTTGATTCCGAGGCTGAGCAAATTGAAGAGATCCAGGAAGATGTGTTTATTGTCGATGGCCTCACACCTATTCACGATGTGGAAGAGAAACTTGATATGGTGATCGAGCAGGAAGAGGTTTCTACCATAAGTGGACTGATTACTTCCGAGTTGGGAAAGATTCCAGTCGCGGGACAAAAAGTTCGATTGCAGAACCTCGAAATAGAAGCGATCGAGGTGGATGAGAAACGAGTGCTCTCTGCTCGTGTGCGAGTGCTCTCTAAGGATGACCCTCCGGGTTAAAGCACTTCCAGCAATTGTTGTTTCTTGGAGGGCGTCAAGCCCGCCAGCATTTCCTCTACCAGTTCAGCTGCTTTCAAATGATGCAGTTGCTGATCAGCGGTAAGGGTTGCCAATAACTCCTTCATTAATTCGAAAGACATAGTTTTGTTTTCGACCATGGTTTTTCCCTGAGCGATCGCCAGTTCTATACGGCCAGACATGAGTTCTATCCGGATTTTTTCCAACAAAGCTGCATGATTGCCGGGATTTTGTTTTAGAAGGAATTGCAGAACCTTGCCTGCCTCCACTGGCTGGTTGATCTCGATAAGTTTTCTTGAGAGCCGCAGAAGGGTGGCTGGGCGAATGTGTCCGGACACAAAGAGCTGTTGCATGGATATTTTTCCTTGGTCATCTGCGCCCAAGGCATAATAAGTCGCCAAAGAGAGGCTATGGAAGAGGATACGGTGCAGCGGTATGAGTTTGTTAATTGATTCGGGCGGGTTGTTCAGCATCTCCTCAGCCGATTTGAAATCCCTGCCGTTGACTTTGGACTCCACTTGCAGAAACCAAACCATGGGAGACTCGGCAAATGAGGGACTCGATTGGTCGACCACCACCTTAAGCTTTTGGTGGAAACCAGCTTCAGCCAAGTAGTTGGCAAGAAGAAACAAAGCGTCCTGGTTCTCGTAGATTTCAGGAACCCGTGTCAGGAAACGTTCTATCTCCTCTGGAGCGTCCTTTTCAAGCATCCGGAAATAATTCACCGAGGCTCCGATCGAGTAGGGGTTGTTCAGGTAGGTAAATCGCGCCAGCTGTTTGGCTTTTTCCGTATCGCCCGACTTCTGGTAATAGCGAGTCAGTTGTGGGACAATTTCTCTTTGGTTTGGAAACATGCTGTTGAGTGTTTCCAAACTCTGGATGGCGAGTGACTCCAAGCCCTGATCCCAGTGGATTTGATTGCGAAGCAGCTGGTTGGATATGGTGGAGCTCCCTTTAATTATTTCTAGAGCAGCCTCAAATTGGGCCTGGTGGAAATAGGCTTTTGCCAAAGCAGCCTCCGCACCTTCATTTTGAGCTTCAGGAACCAGATCCTCGACCAGTCCCCGCTTCAATATCCTGATGATCTCCTGGTCAGCTTGGTAGTATTGAAGAAAATTGATCATTTTCTCCCAGAACTCTTCTTGTTGGGATGCGAATTTCAACCCGGCTTCCAGCACCTTAACGGCCTGGGTCACGTCATTGGCTTGAAAGAGCAGATCGGCCAAAGCTAGCCGGCCTTCTAGATTGGAGGGAGATTTCGATATCCCAACCCGGATAAAATAGAAGGCTTTGTCCCATTCGCCGGCTTCCTGGTGGCCGATTCCCTTTTCTATGAAGTAATCACCCCATTTGGGCCGCACATCATCCCAGTTCCACGGAAAGGCGACATCGGTAAACTGAATGGCCTCATAACCTTTCCGGTGTTTGACAAATAAAAACAGCGCGGAGGAACCGAGTAGCCAAAGGATCAATAACGACCCTGCCAAAATTCCTGCAATCTGTTGTTTAGTGACCTGCATGCTTTTTAATCGGAATTGAGGCCTCACAGCCTAATTCAATACCAGTCTGTTAAACGCCAATTAGACTGAATCCACCAGCTTTTAACGAAGAAAAAATTAGCGTCAGCCCCTCTGAATACGGGGTATTTTAAACTTGTTATTCATTAGGGCGTAACCAAGCATGGGGGTTTCAGGAAAATTCCTGCCAACTTGTCTTGCCAAAATGCCTTCAAAAACAGCTATCCTCATATTTGCTGGAATCCTTGGTTCACTTCTGATTTGCACCGCTGCTCCTGTCTCATTCTTCGGGGAAAATACTAGCCTTATTTGGCGTGTTGGAGGTGCTATCCAGTACAACGACAATATCTTCTTAGATGCTACTGATACTGAGAGCGATACTATCTGGGTATTTTCTCCTGGATTAGAGTTGAACTTTGGTCAGCAGCCTTCAAATGCCAACCTGAATATCACCTACGTTCACGATTTCGTAACGTACAGTGATAATAGTCGCCTAAATCGGGACAACCCAGACGCCAAGCTGAAGGGTTTTTACCGAACCGCAAAATCGCGCATCAATTATGGTTTTTCCTACAAGGAAAATTCTCAAAACGACGTGGGCAGCAATTTGGTAGGCGACATCGCACGACGTAATATCTTTACAATGAACGTAGATGGTGAATGGGATTTTTCGGCTAAGTCATCCGTTTCCGCCGGTTACCAATTGCACGATGTCACTTACGAAAATCCGAGATTTCATGATCGTGACGCAGTCTCGGTTCCGGTAAATTACTACTGGGCGGTATCTCCCAAGCTTGACATGAGCGTAGGCTATCGTTTCCGCAATACATCCTTTGCGCGGGGTTCTGAGTATATCTCTCAAAACCGTGGCGACCCCTTCAATTTCCGTCCTGACTACGACGACCAGTTTTTCAATGTGGGTGTAAGAGGAGAGATTGGGGCCAAAACCACTGCCGAAATAAGAGTAGGAACCCAAAAGCGTGATTTTAATACCCCAGGTGTCAGCGATTCGGATCTATTTTCTGCCAATGCCCGTGTTGTTTGGGTGGCAACCGCAAAATCCAGCCTTACATTTTTGTATTCTCGAGATTTCAACGCCGATGCATTCGGAACTTCCATCAAATCAGACGACTTCCAAGTGGCTGGATCCACCAAACTGAGTGAGCAAGTTTCCGGATTCGCCAGTCTGCGGTTTGCCAACGACAATTACAATGGGGGCCGCTCCGATGACGGGTTATTTGGTCAGGTAGGAGTCACGCTTATTCCGAATAGTTATTCTACGATCACCTTAGCGTATGTAATTTACAACAATGACAGCAACTTTGCTCCTGCAGACTTCGATAATAACGTGATCAACATTTCTGGAACATTACGTTACTAAGATTTTCTAATTTTATCTTTGAAAAGGAGGCGTGCTAATGCCTCCTTTTTCACTGGTAAATTAACATGAAGCGTAATTCCCAGTTTGTATTGTTCGTGTGCCTAGGTGTGGTCATGGCTCTACTTCAAGCCCCGCTTGCCACTGCCCAGCCTTCCAGCGATGCCTCGGGTAATTATTTACTGAACCCATCCGATTTTTTGCGAGTGGAGGTTTTTCAGGAGCCAGACCTGTTTCGGGAGGTACGGGTAGCCGGCGACGGCAGCATAGTGTTACCCTTGATTGGTAAGATTTTTGTGAGAGGAAAAACTGTTTTTGATGCAGAAGCACTTATTACCGAACTCTATAATCGAGACTACCTGGTGAATCCTCAGATCAATGTTACCATCACCGAATACGCACTGCGGCGCGTAAATGTAATTGGGCAGGTCAATAAACCCGGGATCGTTGTTTTCCCTCCGGAGGAAGAAATGGTTCTTTTGGAAGCGATTGCGTTGGCCGGTGGATTTAATCGATTGGCAGACAAGGGAAAAGTTACTCTAACCCGAACACTTCCAAGCGGTAAGACCGAAACCTTTAAGATCGATATGCGGAAGCTCATCGCCGGAGACCAGACCACGACCTGGGATCTCCGAAAGGATGATGTGATATATGTTCCCGAACGCGTTTTTTAAGGCCATGGACCGGCAGATGAAGAAAGACAATCCGGACGGAAGAGGGTATTATTACTACGATTCCGGTTACAATTACGGAGCTTATGGCGGTGGTGGCGAAATGGGCCCTCAGCGGAATTTTTACGATTATTTGCTTATCGTTCGTGAGCGTATTTGGTGGATCCTGGTTATCTTTGTCCTCGT
>JAPUIL010000773.1 GCA_027297085.1 Verrucomicrobiota bacterium
TCCCAGGAACCTACTTCCCTGGGACCAAATTGTTGTCGTCATGACACCATCTCCTGAGCGGGGCGAAACCCGGCATGTAACTCTCTAACCTTTGTAGCTTAGTATAGTCGTTAAGTTGCCAGGTGTTCCGAATTATTTCCATAAAATCAAAAAAATCACTCCACGGATTCGGCCACAAGAGATTCGAACTCCTCTTTACCGAGGTCCGTCAGACGGTATCGGCCTCGGGCAACTCGTTCGAACCACCCATAATGATTCTTTTGCAGGATACTGCTTGTTTTTTTGACTCCGGTTGATTCCCGAATTTCTGCTAGAGAATAATCGCCGTGCTCTGCCACACAGGCTGCCACTTCAACCACCTGTTGACGGTAAGCGGTCATAATCTTCTGGCGCGTGATTCCACCCACACTGGGGTCACCTTTCCGATTGGTGAACTCCTCGTGCAAGGCCTTAAATTTCAATTTCTGTTTTCTTGGCTGGTACGGTCCAGACTCTACCAGGATATCTACGCGCGTTTTACGCGGGCCAAAATATACTTGAATTAGACCCAAACCGATCCGCCGACACAGCTTTTTAACGGACTTCTGATTCTGATTGAGCACATTTCCCGGTGCCGAGGAAGCGGAGACCGCCAGATATACACGATCAGACAAGGTCAAACGGTCGATACCTTGAAAAACCAGCTTCAGATTAAAAGTTTTCTTAAGTTCAATTAAAACCGGTTCCCGATCCGGATGATAGGCAACCAAGTCCACACCCCTTACTTCCCCTTTAACCGAGTATCCCCGGTCTTCGAGGTACTGCTTGATGGGCTCATAAAGGTCAGACTCATTTTGAATGGGCATAGCGGGTAAAGAAATTAGAAGGATGTTGGGCGTCGGGGTCATTCCTTGCAATCGTGCATGCCAATGCGGGATTGAAGGTTTGACCCCCTCGAAAAGGAACGGACCGCAGATTCGCTCAAAGCCATCCTTAACTTAGGGCCATTCAGGTCAGACTCATTTTGGATGGGCATAACAGGCTAAATAATTGAAAGGATGTTGGAAAAAGCTTTCAAAAAATTTCCGGTTTTTCCAGAACTGATCTCAACTAACCAGACGATGAAAAAGATTTACACATACAAGAATTGCGGCACATGCCGAAAAGCGACCCAATGGCTTACAAATCAAGAAGTTGAGTTTGAAGAACATGCCATCCGGGAAACTCCCCCAACAAAATTGGAATTAGAAAGCATGCTTAACGAGTATGATGGCGACCTTCGCAAGCTTTTCAATACCTCGGGGATGGACTACAGGGCTTTGGGCTTGAAAGATAAGCTACCCACTATGTCTAAAAAACAAGCCTTAAAACTTCTGACCCAAAACGGGAATCTGGTGAAGCGCCCCTTCCTTTTATCCGATTCTTTCAAAGCGGTTGGGTTTCGTGAGTCAGATTGGGCTGAAGCGCTCGGATAATCCTCAGATTGCGGTTGGTAAAAACGGCATAACCAATGAGGTGATGCCCCGGCCAAGAAAAGGCTTACAATACAAATGTTCTTGAGTTGTTGCCTTAGAATTCCTCGCGCAACAAAACGGCGAGCGGAAGTTACCAGAGCTAGATCTGTCTTCTTCCAATCCCCTATTTTTCTTAGACGGCACTGTATTTCCACATCCTCTAAGATGGGGTAATTCCGAAAGCCTCCGGCTTCATTAAATACTCGGCGAGTCATAAAATACCCCTGATCCCCGTAGGTAAAAAGGGTGCGATTCCAACGGCTGCAATAGCTGAAAAAACGCAGCAGTCGATGCTCCTCATCAAACTTTAAATGAAAACTACCAGCTACCACATGGGGTTGTTTGAGGGTTCGAAGAATGGTCTCCTGCCACCCTTTCGGCAATGAACTGTCAGCATGCAAAAACCAAAAAACCTGCCCCTTTGCAGTTACCGCTCCTTTATTTAACTGATTTCCTCGTCCCCGCACAGATGAGACACATTTCACGGACGGGTACTGCGCCACTTCCGAAAGAGTTCCATCTTCACTTCCTCCATCCGAGACAATCACTTCCACACCTGGAGCTTCACCCAGCTCGCTTAATAGGGGGCCAATGCAAGCCGCCTCATTAAATGTAGGAATGATGACTGAAATTCTCGTAGTCATGGCCCGGGTACCTCCGTTTCAGTAGTATTATACTGTGCGTAAACTTCACCACGCACAGCATTTAGCAAAGCAGGCACACGTTTTTGCATGCCATTTTTGATCCAGGACTTTGGGATATACCACCCAACGTCTACAAAAACTGAATACATAAGGACCACTCCTCCCAAATCATCATTGGGAACAATCTTCCACCAACCCTTCAACTCTTTGATGTTCCCACTCAATCTTTGAAATTCTATGAAATAGTCTGATCCATAATCCTCACGAAACACATACTGAATTGCCGGCAGCAGAGGGTGAACTTTCATCCGGTGCTCCACGATCTTCCAGGTATCGCCTGACTCCTTAATCTGACTCAACTTACAATCCTTCAGGTATTCCGGAATCCGCTCCTGATCGAGCATAATATTCCATACTGAGGATTCCGGGGCTTTGATGAGAATGGCAGTAGCAATAAGGTAGGCTGGTTCAGGTTCAAGGAATACCACTTCACCTGCTAAGAGTTTATTTTTCTGCTCATCGGTAAACGGCTGCTCCCAGAGATTGGCTTGAAGCACATTCCCCGAAAAAAAGGCCACGAATATTCCAAATCGTCTAAGAAGCCGAATCATCGGATGAAGAAGTGTCATTTAGCGACCAATCGTAACTGAGGTAATCAAAATCAGTTGTTTCCGCTTTAAGGAGATCTCGAACCCGGGAATCTTTGAAATAGTGACTGATAAAATAAAGAGCCGCCCGCGTTTTATCCGATCGGCCACTCACTTGAAATCCAGCAGGTGGCTCAACCACAAAGTCCTCCCAAAACCAGCTAAACAGCTGTGAGACGCAGACTTTCTCCTTCTCGAAATCGAGTTTTATTCCTTTCTCCACGTTTAAGAGATGCGATCGGGTTTGCTCATCCAGTTGCGTTTCCAGCTTCTCCGCGGTAAAGGCCTCAGGCCGTAAGTTCGGGCATCCGATTGAAGCGCAAACAATCGAAAAATGAATCCGGGGTTCCTTGAAATTGGGGCGAATTAATCCATGCTCAATATGATCCAGCGTCAGGGACTGGCCAGCCACTTTCCACTCCAGTTTCTTCCATACACCGGAAATCTGAATAATGCTGTTTCGAGGAACAAAGAGCCCTTTAAAAGTCCAGGATTCGATAGGATAATGGTTCAGAATCGCCTTTACCGTGAAGGCGTTGTAGGCATTTATCCAGAATGCCAACTGTTCCTCTCTCGACCATGCATCCACTTGGCTCCGCGGAACAGAATTCAGCTGCTCAAGATAGCCATCCAGTATAGTCGCGTCGGCCGACAAAGCACGATAGTCAACCAAGCTGCCGCGCACGTGAGTTTTTACAACTTGATCCCAGGCTGCATGGGAATGATCAAATGTAGTAGCAAACCCACTGGCCTGCACCAGGAAAACAACGAGAAGGAAAAAGGAGCTGCGTATAAAAACCATGGTGAAGAAACGTACCATACGAGACGCTTCCACTCTGCTTTCTATTCCAGCCAGAATTAAAAACGTGTCAGGAAGCCAAAGTCACAGACTTAATGACGACGGACTCGACAGGCACATCTTGATGAGAACCCCGGTTACCAGTCTGAACGGCGCCAATCGCATCTACAATCCCGGTTCCTTCAACCACCTTGCCGAAAACAGCATAGCCGAAATCGCTACTTCTATGGTTGAGAAAATCGTTGTTCGCCGTGTTGATAAAAAACTGCGACGTCGCACTATCGACAACCTGGGTACGAGCCATGGCTACCGTATAGCGTTCGTTCAAAACCCCGTTATCCGCTTCGTTCTTGATCGGTTCAGCGGTTTGCTTTTGCCGCATATTTTCGGAAAACCCGCCGCCCTGAATCATAAAGTTCGGTATGATCCGGTGAAATATCGTGTCGGAGAAAAATTCTTTCTCAACGTAGGAAAGAAAATTCTCTACAGAAATGGGAGCTTTATCCTGGTAAAGCTCAAGCGTGATCGTACCTTTATTGGTCTCTACTAAGACCTTGGGATTGGCTGAATCAGACATAAGCCGTAAAACAAAAGAAAAATTCTGATTTCAATCAAGCAAAGTGAACAAAATGTTTTGCACTTCGATGATGCCTGCCATTCCATCGTACTGATCCTAACGCAAAAAATGTTTAATTCATTGGTTGTTTTTGGCACACTCGCTAGTCATATACTTAAGGAAATCTTTTTTTACCTATTCGGTGAGCAAGCAATCTAACAAAACGCATGCCATTACCCCGTGGAAGAATGTCGCGTTTTATTTGTGCATTCTACTCTTCCTCCTTTCGCTAATTTCCTACATCACGGGCGAAACCTACGGTGATGGCCAGTGGTTGTGGCCCCTGCTCTTTGTCCCATTAATGCTCTACTTTCTGGGTATTATGTATGGGGACGTCCCTTCCCGCTTTTACCAAGTGAGCGGGCTCCAGCCCTTCCCAATACCCTTTTCCATGCAGTTTGACCGGGCAGTTCTGGCCATTGTACTGCTCTTTTCCGGAATCACGCTAAATGGCATCCTCCTGGTCTTTAGCATAATATTTGGTGCCCCCTTATTTTTGACCATACTCTACGGTATTTACATGGGAATTGTCCTGGTGGAGTTACCGCACAGTATTAGAATCTTTCGCTACCTCCAGCACATCCAGATTACTCGGATGAATGCGCCGGATTCATCGACCCTCTTTAAGACCACCTCATCATACCGGGCAAACGAAGAACTTACCCAGGGCATCGAGAAAAATCCCGCTTTCCTCGAGAGCCTGTTTGGTGAACTGAAGAAAGAGGCCGAAACTTTAGTGCAAAAATATTCGCCATTAGGCAGGGAACAGCAGTACGCGCTCAACCTGGCGGTTCGCGCCGGTGAGGCAGTATGGGAAGCCCGTGCCAGCTCAGACTACGAAAATGTGGAAGTCCTCGAGACGAATCTCAATATTGTTTATGCCCTCTGTAAACACGCAGACATGGAGCCACCTCCTGACCTGAATGAGATGACTAAAAAACTGAAGACCCTCAAAGAAGAAAGTGGGGACAAAGATGCTAAAGAAGCCTCGTCAGCTCAGACCAATTAAAACTTCAGTATCCGCGGCAAATGCAGGCGCGCCCTGCGCTGCTTCGAGATAGAGCAGCGCCATTTTAGCCTTTTAAAAAAATGGCTCTTCCGCAGAATTAGTGGGTTAAAATGTATTTGGTTTCATTCGACAAAATTCCGAACAAGCCAAATCACGGCATAAACTCGCTGACGCTCGGCCCAGTAAACTGGGCACTTTATACGAGGTTTGGCTTGTTCTTC
>JAPUIL010000774.1 GCA_027297085.1 Verrucomicrobiota bacterium
CTGGAACGTCTTCTGGATGATCCTCCATCGCCACCACCGGCTAACGTACCGACCCTCGATTCTGAAACACCGGGATTTGCCAAGCTAACCTTAAAAGACCAATTGGCAGTGCATCGACAGGACCAGGCTTGTGTGAGTTGCCATCGAAAAATCGATCCGTGGGGAATTCCGCTCGAGCACTACGATGCCACCGGATTATATCGTACGGAAGCAATCCGGCTAACGGCCAAGAAAAAAGGGCAAGCCCGCAATAAGAAGGAATTAGCCGAGTTGGATGCCTTTGATACGATGCCTGACGGCCATGAAATCAACGGTGTCGACGAGCTGAAATCCTACCTCTTAAACGAAAAGAAAGACAAGTTTGCCCGGGCGATGGTGGCTAAAATGACGACCTATGCTTTGGGACGCTCCCTTGAGTTTACCGATGAAGAAGCCGTTAATAAGCTGACAAAAGACTTTAAAAAGCGCGACTATCGTCTGGACCATTTGATCAATTCGATTGTAACTTCGAAGTTGTTTCTCACCCGCTAAACTTCCTAATGTCTCAATCACCTTCGAAATGAAAAAGAAATCATGGCAAATGGATAGACGCACGTTTCTACGAAACGCCGGTGTAGCTCTTGGTTTACCCTTCCTGGATTGCATGCGAGGAAGTGCCTTAGCAGCTGGTCCGGTAACATCTCTCCCTAAACGCTTGTGTACGATTTACTTCCCCTATGGCGCCAGTGTTCCTGCTGAAGATCATGAGGATCGTAATTGGGGGTGGTTTCCCGTGCGGGAGGGCAATAGCTTTCGTTACACAACAGTCATGGAGTCGTTGAATCCGCTTCGCAAATACGTTTCAGTTATTGGCGGGCTATCGCACCCAACCGGTCGCGGTATCGGTGGACATGATACAGGCGATATCTTTTTAACCGGTGCGAGTTTCAGTGGTGCCAACTTCCGGAATACGGTTTCCTTTGATCAGATTGCCGCTGCCAAGTATGGAGACCTAACGCGTTTCTCATCACTTGCTCTTTCAAGCGATGGAGGTATCGGAATGCCAACCCGGTCCAAAACACTTTCCTTTACTTCATCCGGCCAACCCATTCCCGGGCTCGATAAACCGCAACAGATATTTGATCGTTTGTTTGGAGACGGTGGAGGCACGATTGAGGAAACACGTCGCCGCCTGGGTACGGAAGCCAGCATGCTTGATCTAGTCATGGATCAATCGAAAAGCTTGCGGAGCAAACTGGGCAAAAATGATAAGCAAAAATACGACGAGTATCTTTCTTCAGTTCGCGACATTGAGCAGCGGGTGGTCAGAAGCCAACATTGGCTGGATATTCCCAAGGCTGAAGTGGATGGCTCCGGTTTGGATTTAGCTGTCAGTACGGATGCACCGCTGGAATACATACGAACGATGTACGATCTGATGTATCTTGCATTCCAAACTGATTCAACCCGAATTGCTACCTATATGCTCAGTGCGATGAATGGGAACACTTCCAATCAATTTTCCAAGGCGCTTGGTTTGGGGACCCAACACGAGCTAGCCCACGGCGCTGGTAAGCCCGGCGGATTCCCAAGGCAGGGCCAATGGAATCAATGCCTGGCCGAACACCTGGCTCATTTTCTTCAACGACTGGCCGATACACCGGAAGGCGAGGGCTGCATGCTCGATAATACCATGGTGCTTTGCGGTACTTCCAACAGCCGTACCCATAACAACCACAATTATCCTCTAATTCTGGCGGGTGGGGCCAACATGGGAATGAAGCATGGGCAGTTTTTGTCGTTCAATGATGGCGACGATGATAAGGATAAACCGATGTCAAATTTGTTATTTACCATGCTGAACCGTATGGGTGTGTCGGATACTGGGTTTTCTGATAGTACTGGGGATCTTTCTGAGCTGTACGGCTAACCCGGCTTTCTCAACAAATGCGCACAAATTTATGTAAGATGATGGAAGTGAACGACTAGCAAGCTTCTTGAAAATTACACTCTGTAGATATCCGTTTTGCACGCATTTTCGGGCTGACATGCCGAGTGTTCCTCCCTCCCGGCTCAGTTTCGCACGGCAGTGCGCGCCCTCGCCTATCGGTCGTCATCCTCAACATCTCAACTCGTGAGATATCCGGGCTAAGGCGTTTCTAATGGCACAGGACCAGCTAAAGGGCGAAGGGCTAAGTAGGAGCAAATTTATTCGCGACCCATGTATCGAGTGTAGATTGATTGGCGGTTAAAACCGCTTACAGCTACAGCATCATTATCCCCACTCTAAAACTGTAGGAGGGGCTTTAGGCCCCGATTGTGCGGGGTGGTACAAAGAGATCGGGGTGTAAAACCCCTCCCACAGTTACAAGCTCTCATGGCGCGACCACTTTTAGAGTGACGGACGTATCGGTGATCTCCAATTGCCCAACCAGATCGTTCTTTAATGCGAGGCCATCGACTTGTTGGAAATCTCCGGTTTTGGAACCAAAAGTGAGGATTTCGAATTGATCACCCACTTGAGGGGAGTACGCCCCGCGTTGGTTGATCTCGAGCGTTCCTCCGAGAGTGGCTGCTCCGGTGACTTCCAATTTTCCCGAAACGGTAAATTCCGAACCAAAGCCGATTGTTACTTCAATTCTGCTATCTGTATCCAGAACCAGGTTCCCATCTATTACTATGGGTCCTGAATCTTTGTTTAATTCGATTGTCGATTGATTGGTTAGGTTGGCATTAATGGTACCTGGTCCGCGAACATTACTGTCGGTAGCAGTAGTGATGGTTGTGGCGGATATAGTTCCGGTGGTGGTGGTTGATATGTCTACTCCAATCAGATTTGGGTTTGTCAGTTCAATGGTTCCACCCGACGATGCCGTGAATAGGGATACTTTATTTTCGAGGCTCGTTAATTGGGTCAAAGCGGTCAAATCGATCACGCCGTTTTCACCAGTTGAACGAATTTGAAAGAAGCCATCCAGAGTGGTGAGAACAGGCAACTCAATCCGTCCTCCGCGCTGAGTCCTGAAATTGGTTGATCCGCTTGTTGACTGAGATCCCGTGATCTGTACCAGGTCAGGAAATCGAATCAGGCTGTTTTCGCCATCGGGCTTAAATTCGGATCGCCCCTGATTAAGTGCTGTGATGCCGGGG
>JAPUIL010000775.1 GCA_027297085.1 Verrucomicrobiota bacterium
CAACGAAAACTCAACAACCGGACTTATCGTGGATTCATTTCAGACAATCAAATGCATTGGTTGGAAGGAGATCTGGCCAAGGTGCCTAGAGACAAGCTCCTAGTTATCGCCACCCACATTCCGCTCATTGCGGAGGCGTCAGATGGTAGCTCGGTAATAACCGGTCCTGATACTGAAAACTTCGATAAACTCCTGGAAATCCTTAAACCATTCAAAAATATCTATGGCCTGGCTGGACACGATACCAGCAATAGCTGGAAAGTAGAAGTTAACCATAAACACGGCTGGAGCGGTCGACCGTGGGTAGCCCACACTCTGGCCGAAGTGCGCGGCAGCGGCTGGACCCGGGGCCCGAGAGATTCAAGGGGTGTGGCCGACGCAACCATGGCCGATGGTAATCCAAATGGGTTTTACTTGTTGAAATTTGATGATGTGACCCTTGTCCCGGAGTTTATCCCATTTCCTTTTGGCCGAGATGCCGGCCAACGACTGAGAATCGTGTTGGAGCCAGAACTCTCGACTGCAGCAGATAATAGAATCAACCGAGGCATGATTCATCCCAACACCAAAGTAGTCGTTAATCTTTTTGACGGCGGAGAACGCGATGAAATTAAGCTGTCGCTTGATGACGGACCGTTGAAGTCGATGAGCTACACTGTGCGAACGGATCCTTTTTTTGAAAAAATCTACGCTCAATACGTCGACACCGATAATGCCTATCCCTCTCCGGAGGCTTCAGCCCACATCTGGGAATATGAGTTACCGACAAATCTCGATGTTGGTGTTCACACCATCGTTGTTCAAACCATGGATGAATTTGGGCAGCAACAGCGAGGGGTACTGACGTTTGAAATCACGGGAGTTGCTCAGTGAAACGAGGGAATACAATTTCCGATTTTGTAATGAACCCGATACCCTTAAAAATGCTACTCCTACAGTTTCGAAGAACTTGCGGTTTTCAAACTTTCCCTAGCCTATCTGCGAAATCGTACCAGTGCTGGCGTGATTGAAGTGGTCGCTCTCGACTCCGTATTTCTGTAAAAGAGTGAGGTGCAAATTTGCCAGTGGAGTATGTTCATCGCACACAACATGGCCGCCTGGTTTCAAAGTTCCTCCACCTCGGCCGGCCAGAATGATGGGAACGTTTTCTTTCTTGTGTCCGTTACCGTCTTTCATGCTTGAACCGTAGAGCACAGTCGAATTGTCCAACAAACTTCCGTTGCCTTCATCGATATTACTCATCCGTTCCAGCATATAAGCCAACTGTTCAATATACCAGCGACTTACCCGGGTGTATTCATCGACGGCCTGGTCCTGAAATTTGTGGTGAGACATTCCATGGTGATCGGAAGTAACTCCATCGAGGAAACTAAAATTCTGGCGGCTGAATCCGTGGGCGGTCATCAAGGTACCCACCCGTGTAGTATCCGTCCAGAATGAGAGCACCATGAGGTCCATCATCAGTTTCAAATGAGTGCTGCGGTCCTGTGGAATTCCGGCATCGGGGCGGATCATCTCCGGCTGTGTCGGTGGCTGCCAGGAGCGCTTTTGAGGATTTAAAATATTCTCGATTTGCACTTCCACGGCACGTACGCTGTCGAGGTACTCCCCGATTTTATGTTGATCATGGTAGCTCGCTTTACGCTGCAGGTTTTTGGCATCGTCCAGGACCAGATCGACAACGCTCTTGCGCTGGGCGGCCTTCATTTGAGCTTCGGGTCCACTATTGCTTCTGAACATACGGTCAAAGGCAACACGGGGATTAATCTCCGGAGAAACTCGTGTTGTTTCCGAGCTCCATGAAACGGTATTGGCAAATGAAATGGGATTGCGCCCGGCATTTCCCTGGCGAGGTGGTTCTGTTCCTAAAATAATGGAAGGAAAGGGCGTATCTTTACCGATGGCCTGGGCGACCATTTGATCGAGAGAAACTGCATTTTTGGCACCTTCGATCTTATTACTGGTCAGAAAAGCTCCAGTCATTTGGACATGGCCCTTACCGATATTGTCGAGGTTGGACAAAATCGTCAGCTCTCGCTTGAGCCCCTGGAGTGGCCTGAGAATGGGGGACAATTCATATTGTTTGCCTACTCCGGTGACATCCCAGGCCTTGGGGAAAACGCCATTAGGTTGAAAAATACAGGCCAGACGTGTGGGCGGAGTAGCAGCCGCCGTTATGGAGGAGCTCCCCATGATGTCGAGGTAAGGTAGGGCAAGACTTGCGCCTACGCCTTTGAGAAATGATCTTCGTGAGATGTGCCAGCTTTTACTCATCGTCGGGGTTGGGGCGTTGGAACTGAAAAGGATAACTTAATACCACTTCTGATATTAATGACTTCGCACTGTAATGGTCATCCTCCAGAGCATCAATGATTTTTATGATGGCTGCTTCGTCATAGTGTTTCAGCTCTCTACCTAGCGCAAATGCTAGCATTCTCTCGGTTATATTGCGAATAAATTGATCCTGCTTTTCCGCCAGGAGATAGTCCTTTAGCTCCACAGGTCCGTTAAAACTGGCGCCATCCGGCATAACACCTGTGCTATCGATAGGTACGCTATTTTCCATGTCTCGGTAGCGTCCGATGGCGTCGAAATTCTCCAAACCGAAGCCAATGGGGTCAATTTTTTCATGGCAGTCGACGCAGCTGGGATTGCGACGGTGCATTTCAAATTCCTCACGTAAGGTCTGGCCTTTTACCTGCCCGGCATTTTCGGGCAGGATACCGGCGTCGGCTGGAGGTTCTGGGATGCGGTTTCCCAGCAAGGTTTCCAAAACCCATTTGCCGCGGCTTACCGGGTTGGTTCGCACAGGGTTGGAGGTGGTGGTAAGGATGCTGCCCATGCCGAGCAGTCCTCCGCGATTGCGATCTGTGAGTTTCACAAGACGCATTTTGCTGCCTTCTACACCTTCAATCCCGTAGTGCATCGCCAGGACGTCGTTAAGAAAGGTTTCATCAGAATCCAGTAGCCGTAACAGGCTTCCTCCATTTTTTAGTAGCGCATTGAATGTCAGCAAGGTTTCGGCTTTCATCGCCTCTTGCAGGGGTCGATTGAATTTGGGGAAAGTTCGTGGGTCAGGAATGACGCTTACACCTAGGGATTCGAAACCAAGCCATTGACCTAGGAAGGTTTTCATAGCCTCGGATGCTCGGGGATCGGCCAACATTCGCTCCACCTGTGACTGAAGAGTCCGCGATTTGTGGAGGCGATTGGATTTCGCCAAACGGAAGAGTTCCTCGTCGGGCATGGACATCCACAAGAAATACGAAAGCCGAGATGCCAATTGGTAATCGTCAATGCAATACTCCTTATCTGTTTCCGACGGAGCCAGCTCAGGGCGATAAAGAAAGTGGGGGGATACGAGAACCGCTGTCAGGGCCAGTTTTATCGACTGGTCAAACGATTGCCCGGTTGCAGAAGCTTTTTCAAAAAGTGCTTTGTAACGAGCCACTTCTTTTTTTGAGACCTCTCTCCTGAAGGCGCGCTGGGAAAATCGCTGAAGAATTTTATCGGCCGCTTTGCTTGCGGAAACTTTTCTTTCCGGCTGGGCGATAAAAACCAGTGGTTCCACAGGAGCATCCTTGGGGCGAATAGGCCCGCGAATTTTTACCCAGTCGATAGCCACACTTTGAGGTTTCAGTCGTAAGACTTTATCAACCGGCTTGATATCGGCTATGGCAGCAAGGATCTGTTCGTTCGCTGCAAGTTTATCTGCATTCAGGGAACGAAAACGTTTCTCAAATTCATCCAGTGAAAGGTTCAGTTTTCTGGCGAGTTCGGCGGCGGCATCGTTAAACACCTCTTTTCGCTGTCCGACGTAGTCCTTGTATTTAAGAATTTCTTGTGGATCTCCATTGGTACCGAGTAAGCGAATTTGTTCATAATGCTCCTGCATCAAGCTCGAAGCCTCATTGAAGCGTGCGACGGATGCGCTAAGTATTTCCGAATCGTATGAAGTGGCAGGATACTTGGGTGTGTTTTCGAGGATACTATGTTGAACCAGTATACCCGCATTAACCGGGAGGTCCTTGTATTTGGGCTGTTTCGGTTGAGGTTTGGGCTCATAAAAGACAGCAGGCTTTTGAATATTCCAGGCGACCTGATGGCTACCTTTTGCGACAAAGGCGGTGATTTCATAGAGGCCCGGTTCTTCACTGTAAATCTCGATATCCCCTTTGGTTTCATCGTTAATTCGGAGACGTGTACCGGTTGGACCTTCTGTGCTTAAAGCTCGTACCGTAAACTCGTAAAACCCATCATGTGGAAAGTCGATCGATTCATAGAGAGTCATTTGACCCCGGTTAATGACGTAACCCAGAAAATCTTCCCCGAACTGCTTGGGCGTTTCCCGTGTCTCCGTCATGAACATGTCTTCGGACTCGTAGTGATACTCAATTGGCTCTTTCTTGAAGGACAAGAGTGCGTCGATGGATCTGTCGGCAGCATCAAAATATTTCTCCATCAAGACAGGCGTTATGAACAAGCTATCGCGATCGTTCGTAAAACCGCTCTGACCTTCACCATCTTCGGAAAAGTAATTGCCTGGTTTCTGGTCTCTGTTTACATTTCATAGTTCATATTACGCTTTCTATTTATTCCAATATCCCTTCCTATGGACACGCAGATTTATGGCCAACAGGTTGCCCCGGACTGCTCAACGTCCCATACGCCATCATTACACATGAACATTGCGCTGCTGCGGGGCGATGTACTGTTATCTACTGCGCCTGAGGAAAAACCATTGGA
>JAPUIL010000776.1 GCA_027297085.1 Verrucomicrobiota bacterium
TCCGATCAAATTCATCAGATAAAGAATACCGTTCGCCAGGCGCTTCTCCGGGCCAGATATTCCAGGTAACTGGTTTGGCAGCTTGGGCGCCGAAAAAGAAGCCTGATAGAAGAAAGGCGGTAAGGGGCAGTGATTTTTTCATAGAATTGTTTTTCTGTTTTGAATCGAAACAAAGTAACATCAGAGGGTAACAAGTCTAGCTTAAGAAGGGGTTCAGTATATGGACAAAAAGGAGTTGTAGGTTATTTTCAGGACCCATTTGCACAATTGACCAATTGGCCATCATTGTCTAGAAGGGGTGCTTCATGAGAAATATTTTCTACCTCAATCGACGACAGTTCCTCCGAAGCGCCGGAGGATTGATGGCCCTACCCTTCCTGAATTCGTTACCCCTACCCCTGGCTGCCGCAAAATCTGTAGCCGAAGCCCGCAAACGGCTGGTTACCATTGGCACTTTCCTGAGTATGTATCCGGGTGAATGGCATCCGAAGAAAGACAGCAATCATATACCACGCTTGTTGGAACCGCTGATGGCTCACCGCAAGGACTTTACAGTGGTTTCCGGTGTCGATCACGGAATCAACGGCGGTCACAAGGGCACTCCATCCTTCCTGTCCGGCGTCTATCAGCCCGAGTATATCGGTGAATCGGTCATGGTGCGGAATCAAATCACGCTGGACCAGTTGGCGGCCAAGCACCTGAGCCGGTACAGCCGGTTTCATTCATTGCAACTGGGTGCGTCTGAAGGCAAACCCACTCAAACCCTTTCCTGGGATGAAAACGGAGTCCCTCTGCTTCCGGAACCGGATCCCATAAAAGTGTTTCAAAAGCTCTTTGTCGAAGACCTGAATCCCCAAGCCGCCAGTCGTGCGATGGATTTCAAGCGTAGCGTTTTAGACATGGTGGCCGAAGATGCCCGTTCGTTACAAAAGGAGATTGGTTATGAAGACCGGGAAAAAGTAGACGCCTATTTTTCTTCCATCCGCGACGTGGAAAAACGCATCGAGCGCCAACAACAGTGGGTCAATACTCCCAAACCCGGCGTTCCACCGCTTATGGAACGTCCTACAACCTTTCACGAAAACCTGGACCTTATGTTGGAATTGACCGCCCTGGCCTTGCAGCACGATTCCACACGTGTCGTTTCGGTTGAATTACCGGCGGGCGGCTTGCCCATCATCTTGGATGGTCAACAGCTTTCCGGCTATCATGGCCAATCGCATCATGGTAAGGATCCGGAAGTCCTGGAAGAGCTCATAAAGATCGAACAGATGCATACGCGCTCTGTGGCAACATTCCTCACGCGCCTGAAAGGCATACAGGACGGAGATGCGACTTTGTTCGACCGCACCCAAGTGTTGTTTGGCAGTGGTCTGGGCAACGGCAGTTCCCACTCCAATAAAAACCTTCCGGTGCTCCTGGCAGGGGGCGACCTGCGCCATGGCAAGGATTTGATTTTCGAGGAAGGCACCACTCCGCTCTGCAATGTGTTTGTCACGATGCTCCAGCAACTCGGGATCGAGACGGATGCCTTTGCCGTGAGCACGGGAAACATCAACAACGAATTGGCGTAATAATTATTTGGATACTGAAAACGTTGTTTCAAAGTCCTACATGAATCACGCCGCCATGGACACAGGGAGAAAATTTGTTTTTGCGCTACTACTTAGTTTCGCCTGCCTGATCGGGTCCGCTTCCCTGTCGGCTGTGGAAGCCTTCAATGCGTTGGTAACCCCCTTTATCGAGGAACATTGTGTAAAGTGTCATGGCGAAAAGAAACAGAAGGGGGATATGCGGTTGGACACCTTAAGCCGGGACCTAACACAAAGTGAAAATGCGTTCGCCTGGCAGGATGTTGCCGACATGTTGAATCTGGGAGACATGCCCCCGGAGGATGAGCCGCGACCGCCGGCGAAAAACCTATCGAAAGTCGTAAACGCGATCGAAGTTGAGCTGCGTGCGGTGGCAGAAACCATTGGAGGGGAAAGCCGCATTGCGATTCGACGCCTTAGCCACACCGCCTTGGATAACACGGTAAAGGACTTACTGGGTATCAACCTGCGCTTATCAGACAATTTGCCGGCGGACCCGGAACTTGAGGGATTCGACAGCTTGGCGGTTACCCTGGACGCCAACCCTGAGTTGGTCCTGAAACTGCAAAACAATGCACATGCACTGGCCAAACATGCCATTGTGAGTGGTGAAGATATCCGCGAGAAGCGGTTGTATTCCCTAAACGAAATTGGCCATGGCAATAATGTGGAGGTACGTGACGGCTACATAGTCACCTCCTCCAGCAGGGATCGCAAACATGTGATGTGGCCGAAGGATTTTGTCGTACCGCAAGACGGCGTTTATCGCATCAGAATTAAAGCCTTTGCAGAGGATTACCGAACGGTACTTGAAGAAAAAGAGGTCGAATACACTTATATCAGAGAAGATTATGAGAACAGTCTGAAGAAGCGCGAACGATGTCCCAATGACGAACCCCGCCTGGTCGCCATTGTCGCCATTCAGGCATCGGAAGCACGGCACATGGATGCTGCTACAGTTCCCGGACGCAGGGTCGGATTTTTCTACGTTAGCAATAAAGTGGAATCCGATGAAGTGGATGTGCGCCTGAATAAAGGAGAAAACATTATGATTCATTACGCTTCCGGCGCTATTCTGAATCAATCTCCTATCGCCAAGGTCGGCGACGAAGAAATCCTGGTGGCAGACCTCCTGCATGTTAAAGAAATCGAGGTCACCGGCCCCGTGCTGGAATCCTGGCCATCTTTAGTGCAGCAACAACTCCTGGGAAATACTAAAAAACGAAAAGCCGGGCTGGATGTCAGCACACGCATTGAAGATTTTCTTTACCGCGCATTTCGACGCCCCGTACCCGAAACTACGGTACAGAATTTTATTCGCCTCTACCAGGTGGGCCTGGAGCAAGGGCTCAGTCAGGAAGAATCGATGCGTAATGTAGTTGAAGGCGTCCTCTGTTCACCCCGCTTCCTCTTCAATCACGACAAAGGTGATGGCAAAGATGTTTGGGCTCTGGCCAGCCGCCTGTCCTATTTCTTGTGGAATTCAATGCCGGACAAGGAATTGCTGCGTCTTGCCGAATCCGGTCAGCTCCTCAAACCGAGGGTTATTCGCAAACAGGTGCTGCGCATGTTGGCGGATGAAAAATCCCACCGTTTTGTCCAGGACTTCACTGCGCAATGGCTGAGGCTGAAGAACATCCAGCTGATGAAACCTGACCCCAAGCTCTATAAGGATTACGATCCGCTACTGGAGGGACTCATGCGTCAGGAAAGCGAAGTATTCTTTGAACGGATACTGAAAAAGAATCTACCCATCACGACCTTTCTCGATTCAGACTTCGTTATGATCAACGAACGCCTGGCCAAGCACTATGAGGTCGACGGGATTAAAGGCGGCAAATTCCGCAGAGTAAAGCTATCGAAAGACAGCCCGCGTGGTGGCTTGTTAGGCCAGGCAAGCATCCTAAAAATAACGTCCAATGGCACACGCACATCGCCCGTGATAAGAGGTGTATGGATTTTGGAAAATCTCCTGGGTGATCCGCCAGCCGCACCTCCTGCCGATGTCGAACCGATCGAACCAGACGTTCGCGGAACCACAACTATTCCGGAGATGCTGGCCAAGCATCGTGAGGTCGAAACCTGCAACGACTGTCACCAGAGCATCGATCCCTGGGGATTAGGCTTGGAACACTTCAATGCCATCGGAGCCTTCCGCACTCAATATCGCAACGGCCAACCCATAGATGCCAAAGGCCAAGTTCGGGACGGTTCCTTTGATGGTGCAGAGGAGATGAAACAAGTCCTCTTGAATCGCTCAAATCAATTCGCCCGCACTCTGACCGAAAAGCTCCTCACCTACGCCCTTGGCCACCCTCTCACTTTCGCCGAGCAATTCATCGCCAACGACATCGCCGCCGCCAACCAGGATAACAAAGACGGCTTCAAAGATCTGATCATCGATATCTGTACCAGCTCCCTGTTTCGCGGTGAGTTGGGCATGAATGATCTGGCAAAGAGTGATTGATAAGGGGATAAAGACAAAAGTCGGCGCGAACGGTGTTACTTACCCCCATAGTTTCAAAAAATCTAGATGGGATGAAGAACAAGGCGCAGTTTGCAAGCAAGCGCGGGAGCGGAGTGTTCTACGTAACCAAGCGGGTTGCGAGCTGGAACGCAGCTCTTCGCGCATGTTGATTTTAGCCTTCGTACCGAGCCCTTGGCGACAGCGAAGCGAAAATAACAAGGGCAATTTTGTAACGTCACTATTAGTGGTGTTTGAAAAGTTTATACTAATATCCATAACACA
>JAPUIL010000777.1 GCA_027297085.1 Verrucomicrobiota bacterium
CCCGCGGACCTGCCGCAAGATGTACTCGAAGAGATGGCGCTGATCGAACAGCAAGTGATTGAACTGCGCGAACTGCAGCCCAACGGTGAGATCCTGCGCATACTTTATACAAGTGAGCAACTGCGCGAACGGGTGATCGAAGATTTCTTCAGCGATTACACGCCTGAAGAGGCAGCCCTAGACACCATGGTACTGGCACTTTTCGGACTGATAGAGCCGGAAACAGACCTGCTTGATATTTATATCGAGCTTTACAGCGAGGGGATTGCCGGTTTTTACGACGATGAAACGGGTGAAATGGTAGTAGTGGGTGGAGCGGGATTCGGGGGTGCGGAGCACATCACCTACGCGCATGAGTTCGTGCACGTTCTACAGGACCAAACCTACGACTTTGACGATGGATTGGGTTATAACGATGAAACCTGTGAAGAGGACAGTGAGTTTTGCCTGGCTTTGCAAGCCCTAATCGAAGGTGACGCCTCGTTCTCGGAATTCGCGTGGTTTATTAATTACGCCACCGAGGAACAAACGAACGACCTGATGGAGTTTTACAACGATTTTGAAAGCCCGGCATTTGATTCATCACCAGCCTATTTGCAGCAAGACTTGCTGTTTCCATACATATATGGCCAGGAATTTGTGTCGTACCTTTACGATCGCGGCGGCTGGATATCCGTAGACAGCGCCTACAGCAATCCGCCAGTATCCACCGAGCAAATCCTGCACCCAGAACGATACCCCAATGATGTGCCTGTCAGCGTCATCCTGCCTGATTTATTGCCCGTCCTGGGTTTTGATTGGGAACTGCTGGAAGAGGATACGCTGGGTGAATGGTTCACCTTTCTTATACTGGCGCACGGGATCGACGGGAATGCGCGGCTCAGCGAGTTCCGCGCGCAGGATGCGGCCGAGGGTTGGGGCGGGGACGCGTATGCCGTCTACCAAGACAGCCAAACAAAGGATTTTGTGCTGGTCGTCCAGCATGTTTGGGACAGCGTACAAGACGCAAACGAATACGCGGCTCTCTTTCAAGAATATGCCATTGCCCGCTTCGGAAATCCTGTTTTGGTGGGGAGCAGTCAAGTTACTTGGTTAGCTGCAGATGGATTCCACGTTCTGTATTTTGATGGAGAGCTAACTACCTGGATCTTCGCAACGGACGAGGAGACTGCCACCGCTGTCTGGGACGCAGTGCAAAGCCCCTAACCCAGATGCCATTAAATGTGGCACGCATCAAAGCAGTGTGCCTGGATATAGACGGCACGCTGCGGGAAACAGATGATTATTACGTTGAGCGGCTGTCCAGCCTATTGCGGCCCTTCAAACAACTGCTGCCAGGTGGCGATGTACGAAAGTTTGCACGGTGGGTAATCATGCGTCTCGAAGGGCCAGGGAATATCTTTATGACCATACCAGACCGGTTAGGCATAGACGACCAGATTGCATCGGTTTTAGAAAGAGTGAGGAACATTCGCCCCCGCAATCACGGCGGACATTTGCAGATGGTTAGCCAGGTAGATGTCGTGCTGGAAAGGCTGGCCGGGAAGTATCCGCTTAGTGTGGTCACATCCAGAGGGAAACGATCAACGTTGGCATTTTTGGAAGACAATAAGCTATCGCAATACTTCGACCACGTCGTAACCGCGCTCACTGCCAAGCGCACGAAGCCGCATCCCGCACCGATCCTTTGGGCCGCGCGGCAAATGGGGGTATCTCCGGCAGAATGCGTGATGGTGGGTGATACATCTGTTGATGTCAAGGCAGGCAAAGCCGCAAGGGCGCAGACGGTGGGTGTATTATCCGGCTTTGGCGAGGAGAACGAACTTCGAGAGAGCAGGGCAGACTTGATTCTGGCAAGCGTGGCTGAGCTCCCTGACATCTTGCTGGGATAGATTGGGGGGAAATACTCTTAAATTCGCGCGCGCGCCTGGTTGTGCAAGATTCAAACCATGTCTATAATCATGCCGTGAAATCACGGATGATCCGGAAAATCTTCTTAGTTGTTTTGCTGGCTCTGGTCAGTTTCATCGCCGGGCAGACTACCAGTGCACAAGGACAAGGCCAAACCGAACGCTATTTCCCGGAAACTAGGCACTGGATGAGTGGGGAGTTACTCGAATTTTACCAAAGCAATCCCTTTCCTGAATTTGTCTACGGCTATCCGTTCACTGAAGCTTTTATCGATCCATTAACGGGATTACGCACCCAATATCTACAACGTGCCCGATTTGAATATCATCCTGAAAACTCACCTGGCAAACGAGTTGTTTTGTCTCCATTGGGGGCATGGATTTACAAACCAGGAGAACCGGTCGATATCACGCCTAACAACCCTGCCTGCCGAGTGTTTGATGGCAGCCCCATTCAAGTATGCTATTCGTTCTTAGATTTCTATCTAGAATATGGCGGATCGAATCAATTCGGCTTGCCGATTTCCGGGTTGGAGATTCATGGTAACCGGATTATGCAATTCTTCGAGCGTGCGAGAATCGAATGGTATCCCGAATCCCGGCCAGGGTCGCAAATCACACTCGGTAATCTTGGAGAAGTTTACTTCGTACAGTCCGGAGAAAATGACAACCTGCGCGAAATTTTAAAAGACCGCATCCTGCCGCAAACAGATGTGACCGAACTGAGAATCCACACTTTCCTGGACACTGCAGTCATCACCAGGGATGACACCCAAACAATTTTTGTAACCGTCTACGATCAAAACCTAGAGCCGGTCCCCCAAGCCCAAGTAACTTACATTGTGAAGTATGAAAACGGGGACATTCTCAGCAACCTGCTGCCCTCTACCGATGAACTTGGCCTGACGAAACAGACTTTCTCAGTCAACGCAAGCGAACAAGGGATCGTGGAGATTTATGTTACCGTTACATATATCAATCTGAGCCGAACCCTGCAGACCTCGTTCCGGATTTGGTGGTAACAATTTCTGGCAGAGGGAAATGGAAGTTTTAGGGTAACAGATTTCTATTTTTCATTATCGTGCCCACTATTGAACGGCTCTACTAATTCACCCTTGATTCAGTTTCTCTAAGAAAGTCCGATATTGATCGACCTTGGGAGGATTCAAGTTCACAATAGATTTTATGGCTTCAACGGCGCCGTCTCGATCACCTGATTCGAGTAAGAGTTCCCCGATTTTGTCCCACTGTGCGACAGCATCATTTACCCGTGCGGCTTGTTGGTAAACTTGAGCAAGACGGCGGCGAGCAAATACCATCTCGGGATTCTCCTCCACCAGAGCTTCAAGAAAAGCCAATGCGATACGTTCCTGGTTGTTTCCCACCAAGAAGGAAATGTAATTATCAAGTTCTGCCTGTGCTTGCACATCATGCCCCATTAGCACATTCAATTCAATTAAATTCATGCGAGCTTTTTCGTCACTGGGCTGCAGGGTGCGTAATTGTTCAAACACCCTAAGCGCCTGCCGCCAGTTCAGGCGCTGCAGATCAATATCTGCCATATTGTGAAGAATCTGTACGTTCCAATTGTCTTCCAGATTTGATTGTTGCGCTAATCGCAGGGCACGCTCATACGTTGAGCGCGCCATATCCAGTTCAGCTAATCGGTAGTAGGTTTCACCCAAACTGACATACGCACCTAAAGCCTTGTCCACATCTCCGCGTGTAATCAATTGGTCAATCAAGCGAGTTCGCGCGCCTATATCCATGGGTGAAAGTTCAACAATGCGGTCATACATTTCGGTGGCACGAATCGATTCTCCACGTGACCCATACGCTTCAGCTACCGTGGTGAACTTTTGAATAGCTTCCTGGTTGCGGTCTTGACGTAAGAGGAGTTCGCCCATTTGGATGTGGAGCGGGAGGTAGGTCGGGGCATGCTCAAGGACGGCAAAGGCTTCTTCCATGGCAGTCCGATAATGACCATCTCGAGCCAAAATATTAATTTTTGTCAACGCCTCTACTACAATGCTGCCCTCAGCTTGGGTTAGGAGTTCAGCTATAGGGAGGGGAACCGTGGAGTTGCCCGAACGTGGCAATTGCTTGCGAGCTTCAATCAAATTCATGCGCCAATTTGGCCGGATGAGGAGATCGGAAATGCTGGAGCATAATTTGCTTAAGACTTCTTTATCTTTTTCGCTGGAATGCACTTCAATGATA
>JAPUIL010000778.1 GCA_027297085.1 Verrucomicrobiota bacterium
GAAAGTAGATGCGGATTCTCGCAGTGGAAACACATCGATTGCTGAACCACGATCCACCGAAATAAGAGGAACAATAGGCAACTTCCTTAATCCGAAAAATACTTTCGAGAACTTTGTGGTTGGGCAGAATAACAATTTGGCTCACGCCGCTGCGGTAGCTATCGCGAACGCACCAGCCAGAGCATACAATCCTCTGTTTATTTATGGCGATACCGGCTTAGGAAAAACTCACCTGATGCACGCGGTAGGTCACTTCATTCTGAAGCACAACCGCATGGGCAAAGTGGCATACGTGTCCACGGAGAAATTCACCAACGAATTCATCCGCGCCATTCAAGAGAATACCTTGGTCAAATTCCGTAAACGTTACCGTTCTGTGGATGTTCTTCTCATTGATGATATCCATTTCCTCAGTGGAAAGGAACGCATCCAGGAAGAATTTTTCCACACCTTCAATGATTTGTTTGAATCAGGAAAACAGATCTTTCTTACCAGTGACCGGCCAGCCAGTGAAATTTCTAAATTGGAAAGTCGCTTGGTCTCGCGCTTCCAATGGGGGCTGGTTTCAGATATGCAAGCGCCCGATCTGGAAACTCGCGTAGCTATCCTTTCGAACAAGGCCGGTTCATTAGGGATTAAATTACCCGAAGACGTTCTCCAATTTATTGCTGAAAAAGTCTCGCGCAATATTCGTCGTCTGGAAGGTGCTCTCACCCGCGTAGCTAGTTACAACGCTCTCATGGGTAAGAGTGTAAACCTGGAAGTGGCCGAACAACTACTCGGTGATATCCTGCAGGAAGAAGCACAGAACCGAGTCACTGTGGAAAAGATTCAAAAACGGGTAGCGGATTACTATAATCTGAGACTGTCTGATATGGTGAGCCGTCGTCGACCAGCCAACATTGCTTTTCCAAGGCAGATCGCCATGTACCTGAGCCGCATTCTCACCAGCCATCCTTTGCAGGAAATAGGTGAAAACTTTGGTGGACGGGATCATGGTACCGTGATTCATGCCTGCAAGACAGTTGAAAACATTATGGACCAGGACGAGTCGGTTCGTCGGAGTGTGGAGTATTTGAAGAGCCAATTAGCCAAATCCACAGGTTAATATGAATCTCTCTGATGCTCAAAAGGAAGCTATTGCCGGTTGGGTAGCTGAAGGCTCGAAAATTAGCGATATTCAGTCCCGAATCAACGAAACCTTCGAACTTTCCCTTACGTACATGGATGTCCGATTCCTGATCGACGATCTCGATTTGGTTATCAAGGACCAACCCAAGCCGATTGACAGCGATTTGCGGAATACTCCGGCACAACCCCCTGAACCGGAAATTGCAAAAGACAGCGTCGAAGGAGAAATGATGAGTAAATCTCCCGTTGATGGTGAAGGTGTATCAGTTTCGCTTCATCGTATATACAAGCCGGGATCGGTTGCAAGTGGAGATGTTGTTTTCTCGGACGGGCAGCAAGCGGATTGGTCGCTCGACCAAATCGGGCGTTTGAGCCTCAATCCCGCTACAAAAGGCTATCAGCCGGATGAAACAAACCTGCAGAATTTCCAGAAAAAACTCAGCGTTTTGCTCCAGAACCAGGATTACTGACCAGTTCTTTTGGCTTTACTTTCGAATTCATTTCTAGATTTTAGGGGGTACAGCTGCACCTTTAACCTCGTTAGAGCCACTATGAAAAAGTCACTATTAATCCCTGCTCTTTTACTAGCTTGTACTCCTCTTCTTGCGACCGTTGTGGAAGATCAAGCGTCCGCCTGCATTTCAGAGAATGGATCAAACCAACAAGGATTGGAGTCCTGCCTTTCGAGATTGTTTGTACCTGCTTCGATGGATTGTGATGAACTTCTTCAGGTTCACCGGACAATTTTAGCAGCCGCTCAAGGTCGTAACAATGCCACTGTGCGTGCCGTTACACGCGTTTCTTCTAAATTAGCTATCATCAGCTTGGCTGCGAATTGTTATTCTCCCGATGTGGCTGCACGCTTGGTCGCTCGGACGGGTTCCGAAATTGGAGGTAACTCAAACATCATTGCTGACGCAACGGTCGCGGGTGCAATTGATGCCGCCAATTCGCTGGGTGTCGATTCTGGTTCACTTGCCAATTCTGCTTCCACCAGCAGTTTGCCCGGTGGGACCACAGATGGTGGAGGAGGAACTCCCCCAACGACTGGACCCATTCCTATTTATTATGACAATGAGGTTGTCGTAAGTCCCGAGAAGAAGGACACCTGAGGTCCTAGAAAGTTAAGCATTTCAAAACCCCGGGAATTTATCCTGGGGTTTTTTATTGGAGCAACTCAAGCAACTCGGTCTCGCTCAGAATAGTAACCCCCAATGATTGAGCTTTGGCTAACTTCGACCCCGCACTTTCACCTGCGACAAGAAAATCTGTTTTTTTGCTCACCGAGCTGGAGGCCTTACCTCCAGCCTTTTCAATTAACTCTTTTGCTTCGTTTCGTTTTAATGTTGGCAGAGTACCGGTTAGCACAAACGTTTTATCCAAAACAGCTATACGAGTTTCCGAGATATCTGGAGCTGCTTCTTCTATTTTCAAACCGGCCTCAATCAATCCAATGACGATCGACTGATTATCGGGGTTCTGAAAAAATGTGACTATGCTGTCTGCCACAATGGATCCAAAACCTTCCACCTCAACCAGGTCCTCGCTACTCGCCTTCATGATGGAAGTCAAATTAAGGTAGGTTTTTGCCAATTGTTTTGAGGCGGTTGCTCCCACGTGTGTTATCCCCAGACCGTGGATGAGTCTCCACAGCTCCCGGCTCTTACTATCCTCCAGAGCTTTTAATAAATTATCTGCGGACTTTTCAGCAAACTTTTCGAGATTCAGAAGCTTGTCTTTAGAAAGTGAATACAGGTCTGGAAGAGTGGTTACGTATTCCTTCTCTACCAGTTGGTCTACAACAGCCTCACCTAGGCCCTCAATATCCATACATTGCCTGGAAGCAAAGAACTGAATGCGACGTCGGACTTGTGGCGGGCATCCCAAACTATTTGGGCAACGATGAGCAGCTTCGCCTTCAACTTTTACCACGGGTGTCCCGCAAGCAGGACAGGTTTCCGGGAATTGATAGGGTGAGGTGCCATTCGGTCTTTGGTCTGTTACCACTTCAACGATCGCAGGAATAATTTCGCCGGCTTTTTCTACCTTAACAAAGTCATTGATCCGAACATCTTTACGGGCAATTTCGTCACTATTGTGGAGCGTTGCTCTCGATACTGTCGTACCGGCGAGTAACACCGGTTCCAGGATGGCCACCGGCGATAGGGTGCCGGTGCGACCTATCTGAATTAAAATATCCTTAAGCTGCGTGATCGCTTGTTCTGCTTCGAATTTGTAAGCTATCGCCCAACGAGGTGCTTTTGAGGTTGATCCTACTTCTTCGTGCAGATCCAGCTGGTTCAGCTTGATTACTGCCCCATCGGTTGGATAGTCATAGGAACTTCTATGGTCATCAAGTTTCTTAACAGCTTGAATACTGTCTTGGATCCCGATTTCTACCCAATGATTTTCCACCAAGGGGAATCCCCAGTGCTGAAGATCAGAAAAGAACTGTGTCAAAGTATGATAGGTGGTCGGATCGCAATAACCTCGACCGTGCGAGACCCAAGTAAGCTGTCTGCTTTTGACTTCCTTTCTATCGAGCATTTTTATGGTTCCTGCCGCCAAGTTTCGTGG
>JAPUIL010000779.1 GCA_027297085.1 Verrucomicrobiota bacterium
ATTTCCGATCCGGCAGCAAGCGGTTCAGCCTCCAGCACAACGGACCGGATACCGATCACTTTGGCCGTGTCCGGCAAGTCCGACTCCTGCAGCTCAGCCTTTCTCACATCCAGAATCACCTTTTCAGCGGCCACGCCATACATGTATGACGGATTATGAGCAACGCCAAACACTGACGTGTTGTAGTTATTCACATCAGGATAATCGACCCTTCGGTCAAGCATCCGCTGATTCTCATCATACACGATCAGAACATGCCGGTGCTTGAATTTTGTCTTTTCCGCCGGTTTAAAAAAGCGTTCGCTAAAATTTTTATCTATAGGTTCATCCGAGGATACCACTGTAACGTTCAGCCTCGGTTGCCTATTATCGTCCAGGTACCGGAAGATCTTGTAATTGAGGTAAAGCTTCTCCAATGCTTCGAAGGAATTGGTCCGGTCTGGCTCAAGAGATTCAAATTTCGCGTTTTTAAGATCGAGGCTCTTGTAATGCGCGCGAAGACCCCTCAGGACATCACTATTCGGGCTAAGATCGCCGGCGGCGCGAGCATTAATCCAGCGACCTTCCAACTCGCGATACCTTTCCAGGTAAAAGTCATCGACATCTATCAATTCCCGGTAATACATCAGTTGCAACAAAGAACCGGGCAAGATGCCGCTGGTTGTATGAGTACTGCCACGGCGGAACCCGCGGTCAGGTATAAACTCCTCGATGCCGTATCGCAAACCGTATTTGCCATATCCCGACTTCTTGCCAAACAAAAACGTTGTTGTGCTCCCCTCTTCCAAATGCTCATATATCCAGATTTCAAATTCAGGCATCTGGTTGAAACGCTGAATTTCCTGCCGCAAGAGAAAATCATCTAACCAGCGCATGATTTCAAATTGGTCCAATCCCAGCTTGCCGGAGTAACTGCTTTCAGGAGCTCCGTATTTCACAAAAACGATTCCGCGATCATCCGTCTGATACACGCTGGTAGAATCCTTGTTGAATTTAGAACGGGCAACCGCAATCCGGCGCCAGTGCTCGACCAATCTTTCATTCACTTCAGTTGTGAGAATGGGATCCTTTCTGATCCAGAACTCTCTGATTGATTTCAATAATTCTTTGTCATTCTTCTCAAATAGCTTGAGCCAGGTTGATCTCTGGTCGCGCGTCAATATGGGTGAAATTCTCTGCACTTCCTTTTTGATGTCCACAGAATGCGGGCTGAAATCAGTTCCAGCCAGGCCCCAATAATACAAGTCGCTTGCTTTTTCATAGAGGGTAACTGCCTCTTTTTCAGTTACCAACTCGATGAACGAAAACCCAATTCGAGGATCGGGTGCTCGGTGCCCGTCGCTGGAATCCAAGACACTGGCCCAGATATCCAGCGCGTCCCGCCAATTGCCCTGGTCGCGCTGCAAAGCGCCCTGTTCATAAAAATTCGAGTCTTCCAGGGCAGGGGTAAAGGCCAGGCAGGAACAAGCTGTTAACAAAGAGATCGAAAATTGTAACAGAGTCTTAAAAGGTATCATATTTCAGATATAGTGGTAGCATTGAGATAAATGCAACAGTGCTCGGTTAGTGTAATCTCTCGAGCGAGAAGCGTATATAGCGAAGAGCGCACAGTCGATAAATTCGCTTTTCGCTCCACCCTCGTCGCTCTACGTTTCACCAACCAAAATATTTGAGCTAACCTGAATTATTCAGAAATCCAAAATTTAAAATTGTGACAAACAAATCTTTACAGCAAATTTGGCTTCAAAGAACTTTTTTGCCACGAAGGTTTCTTCGTGTCCTTCGTGATTGATGAATTTTCCAGGTTAATTCAACCCTACAAGCATTTGTGAAATGAAGCACTAAGATAGTTAGTCACTCGGGGGATCAAAAGCAAGAAAAAAAGTTCACCCTTTTTCTTAAATAATTTTTTTGAATGCCGCAATGGACATTCCGATCTACTCGATTAGCCAGAGAATCTTGACAATAAAAAGAAGGGATTCGGAGGTTCTTGCCCGAGCACCACTTCTGCCATCATTTCGCCTATGGCAGGTCCGTGCTTGAAACCATGACCAGACCCACCCCCCATAAGCCACAAGTTAGCTGCGCCGGGATGGCGATCCGGGATAAAGTGATGGTCAGGACTGTTCTCATAAACACATGCACGAGCCTCTAACAGCGCGCGCCTTTAAATCCGGGAAAACGAAATTCAATATACTTGCGCGCAACTTCGAAACCCTCGTGCGACGGTTTTCTTTCATCTGAAGTTGGCTCAATTGGCTCGCCACGTGTATCATCCGCCATCTTGAATCCTCTGCGTCCATCCCCGGGAATGCCGTAAAAGATTCGCTCCCCAAAATCAACCCACACCGGGAGCCTGTCTTCGAGAAATCTACGATCGCCGGCGGGAGTGCCAAAATAATACACTGACTGCCGAGTCGGTTTGATGAGCTCGCCAAGCACTTCCGGGAAAAGCTTGGCCAGCCAGGACCCGCACGCGAACACGTATTGATCGGCAGAAAGTTTTGAACCGTCCGAAAGTATGATATTCTGCAACGAATCGCTTTTGAAAACTCCGGGCTTAACCGAAATCTGTTTATATTCACCGCCTTCTGCCATAAATGAATCTAACACCATCTTACAGACGGGAGATGGTTTTCTTCTTTTGATGTGTCTGCATACTTTTATCATTCCATTTGCAGGGGAAAATCTGTGGTTTTGTGAATAATTAAAAATGCCCATCTCAGTGCGGTTGCACTGGGATGGGCATTGTATCAGGCGTAGGCAGAAACTAATTTGACTCGCTGCGCTCCGTCTCTGGAATCGCCATATGTTCAATGACGCGATCGCCACGATCGGGCCGGTCAATCGGCAGCTCGCCCAGCTTGCCGTACCGCCGCATATCAACCCATCTGTGACCTTCCGCGAATAGCGAGTAGCGTTTCTCGTGCAGCAGACGATCGAGTCCGTTGCTGGCATCGGTGCCAGAATAGGGCGCCAGGCCAGCCGCCGCCCGCACAATATTCATATCCGCCTCAGCAGCGCCAAAGTTCCCAAGCCCAATATTTGCTTCAGCTCGCAGAAGAATCAACTCTTCGTTCCGGATAATGGGGATCGGGTCGGTTGAGCTGCTAGTGGTTGTGATGGCTAGGTCAGAGGTAAGCCCATCAAGGAC
>JAPUIL010000078.1 GCA_027297085.1 Verrucomicrobiota bacterium
GAAACGCGGAGCCGAGGGAATGGAATCACTTCCCGGCCACTGCTGAAGGTTCTTCTCTGACGCTTAGCTTCGACCTGCCTGAGCCTGACTCCTATCAATTGCTCACTCTACGGCAGGTATCGGTGAAGCCAGTTTGGGAGGTGCGCCTCAATGGGACGAAGATCGGCAACCTGGATCGCGACCACAATGATCTGGAACTGGCCCTGCCAATCCCTTCGGGGGTATTGTGGGCGAGTGGAAACACTTTGGAGATATTTACCGAGTCGCAAACGCCGAATGACATTCGTGTAGGTGAAATACAACTACATGCGCAGAGCCGGGAAGTGTTAACCGGTTCCGCTTCGGTAAGTGTAAGAGTGACGGATGGTGCTAAAGGAGAACCTTTACCTTGTCGACTGACCATCGTCGATACAGATCGTGGCACCTTGCCCTTGCTTGGAACAAAGTCTGACGACCGATTGGCTGTGAGGTCGGGAATTATTTATACCTTGGATGGTCAGGCGACTTTTGGACTCAAACCCGGGAACTACACGATTTGGGCAGGTCGAGGCTTTGAGTATTCGGTCGCCGAAAAGGAGTTCACAATTAAGAAAGATGATCGCATCCAGATCTCGATGGTTCTCACGCGCGAAGTTGATACAACCGGTCTGGTTGCATGCGACACACATTTGCATACTTATGAGTTCGCGCGGCATGGTGATTGCAACTTGATAGAACGTGTAATCACTTTGGCTGGGGAGGGGATTGAGCTCCCAATTTCTACCGAGCACGATCAACACATTGATTACAGGGTGGAAGCAAAACGGACGGGGGCCGATCGTTTTTATACGCCGGTAATCGGCTGCGAGGTGACCACTTACGAAGGGCACTTTAATACCTTTCCCATTGAATCCGGATCAAAACCAGCTGTGCACAAACAGCTTCTTTGGCCCGAGGTGTTTAAAAACATTTACGCCACACCCGGTGTCCGGGTTGCCATACTCAATCACGCAAGGGATGTGCATCGCGGATTCAAACCGTTTGACCCGGCACAGTTTGATGCGGAAGCCGGGGTTTTTACCGATGGGCGCGAACTGAAAGCGAACGGACTGGAGCTGATTAATTCAGGCGCACAACAGAGCGACCCGATGCAATTAGTTCATGACTGGATGGCTTTGCTGCGAAGCGGCCACAAGATCGCTGGAGTGGGAAGCAGCGATTCGCATACCGTCAACTTTGCCATCGTGGGACAAGCGCGAACATACATTCCCTGCGCGGACGAGGAGGCAAGCAATCTCGATGTGGATGAGGCGGTTCAATCTTTTGTCGATGGCAATACGAGCGTCAGTTTTGGACTACTCACGCTCGTTGAATTAAAAGACGACTCTGTCGCTGTTAAGGTCCTTGGACCCGGTTGGACCACAGCCGATACTTTGACCTTGTTCGCCAATGGGAAAGCAATCGATGAACTTAATATTCCGAAAGCTTCCGGAAATCGACCGAATGTTAAGTTCGAAAAGTCCTGGGACCTAAAAAAGCTAAACTTGGAGCCCGGATCGTTTCTGGTCGCCATTGCCGAGGGACCGGGAGTCACCGAACCGTACTGGCCAATGATGCCGCCTTACCAACCGGATACCGATGTATTTGAGCCCTTTGTTATGGGGATCAGCCAGGCGCTGTGGATAGATTAACGGGCGGGCAAAAACGTGGTAGTCAAAATAACTCCCTAATGGCGGGTTTGGTGACCTTGCCCATGGCATTGCGCGGCAGGCTTTCGACTATCAGAAGCTGTTTAGGAAGTTTGTAATTTGAAAGTTTGTCTCGGCACCACGATCGAAGCGCTTCGATGTCGAGCATTTCACCCTCTTCAAGGACCACAGCAGCAGCCACCTTCTCTCCCCAGGTGTCATCTGGAAGTCCAATGATTGCGCATTCACGAATCGCGGTATGTTGCAAAAGGACAGCTTCTATTTCCAGGGCAGACAGTTTGTAACCGCCACTCTTGATGATGTCGACCGACAGGCGTCCCATAATCCGGTAGTAACCGGTTTCGATCACTGCCATATCGCCGGTACGAAACCAGCCATTATCAAAGGATTCCTCAGTTACCTCGGGACGATTCCAATATTCGTGAAACACTCCGGGACCCCGGACCTGGATTTCGCCCGGCTCGTCTTCCGCTGTCACCAGTTCATTCTTTTCCGATTTGAGTCGGATCTCAACCTTCGGCAAGGGTTGGCCGACTGCGCCAGGCCTTCGTTCGCCATGGAATGGATTAGACAAAGCCATGCCTATCTCTGTCATCCCATAACGTTCCAACAGCTTTTGCCCGGTCAAATCGGTCCACTGTTCATGAACGCTGGCGGGAAGCGCCGCTGAACCAGAAACCATCAATCGCATATTGGCGAATCCGTGAATGATGTTAGCCCGCTCCTCATCCGTTAAAGATTCCAACTTCGAAATTAGTTTCACGTAAATAGTCGGAACTGCCATAAACAGCGAATAGGCGTCGGCAGCGACCCGGTTCAGAATGGTATCGATTTCAAATTGCGGAAATGTCTCGACCGTCGCTCCCTTCCACAGACCGCAACAGAGTACATTAATGATGCCATGAATGTGATGCAGCGGCAAAAACAACGGAATGCAATCGGTCGCCTGCCATTCCCAGGCTTCGACGAGCGTTTCGATTTGAGCCTGATTATTGGTATGGGTCGTTACCACCCCTTTGGGTTTACTGGTCGTCCCACTAGTGTAGAGGATCATGGCCCGCCGCGATGAATCGACCTCCGGAAGTGGGTTTTTCGAAGCGGATTCCATCTCCTCAATAATCAACAAGGGTATATTCAGCCGCTGGCACAGGGCCTCCACTTTGGTGCTGAGTTCTCGTGTTGTTACAACACTGCTTGTTTCCGAGTCACTAAGCGTGTATTCAAGTTCTGGATCTGCTGCCGATAAACAGAGGGGGACGACTACGCCGCCAGCTCGCCAGATGGCCCATTGAGTTGCAACATAATCAAACCCGGCAGGGGCCAGAAATGCGATGCGTGCTTCGTCCAGATCATTGGCATCGATTAGCAAGGTCGCAGCTAAAGTAGCCGAGCGTTCCAAAAGTTCCTCATAGGTAAACTCAGTTGAATCTGAACGGATGGCGGCGGTTTTTCCATAAGCATGAGCCCGGTTGATCAGTGGAAGTTCTTTCATGGTTTTATCTTCGAAAACCTTAGATTATTAAGCGTATCAGAATAAATATGACAGAAGGTCCCAGTAAACACCCTAGTCCTGTATAAAAGGTCGCTGTCATTGCGCCGTAGGGAACCAGTTTGGGATCGGTTGCCGCCAATCCTCCTGCCACGCCACTGGTCGTCCCCATCAATCCTCCAAAGATCAATGCCGATCGTGGATTATCGAGCCCGATGAACTTGGCGACAAACGGTGTCGTGGTCATCACCAGAATCGATTTGATCAATCCGGCCGCCACGCTCAGCGCCATGACTTCGGAACTGGCACCAAGAGCGCTTCCGGTTACCGGTCCCACGATGTACGTCGCCGCTCCACCGCCGATGGTAGTCATACTCACAGCGTCGCGATAGCCGAAAGCATAGGCCACGCAGGCGCCGACCAGAAAGGAAACGAAAACTCCTGCAAGGAGTGAGACAATTCCACTAAGGCCGGTCTTGCGAAATTCATCCATTCTTACGCCGAAAGCTGTCGCGACAATTGCCAAGTCGCGAAGCATGGCGCCACCCATTAGACCAACGCCGGCCAGTACCGGGATGTCTGCGATGCCCTTACTGCCACCTGTGGCCAATCCGCCCACGTAGGCCAGTAAAAGTCCGATCAAAATGGCAATAGCCGAACCATGCAGACGTCCGCGTGTTAAACGATCGGAAAGGTAATACGAAATCCAGACTATTACGCCAACAAAGGCAAACGCGGTAACTAGCGGGTACTTGGTCAGGACACTCTGAAACGATTCGATCAGTTCAGTCATGATTCGTTTTCAGTTGTCGATTCCGCGCGCCCGATCCGGCTTAT
>JAPUIL010000780.1 GCA_027297085.1 Verrucomicrobiota bacterium
GGTTCCCGAGCCGTCTGGAATGACCACTACTCTGAGTTTTACCAGTTCAACCAATTGGGCGGATATGGTTTTATCGGCATCGATCAACACTTTTGTCTTTGTTTTTTCAGGTGCATCGACCCCTTCGCCCTCCCAGGTGTCGAAACGATAGCGTTCAGTATCTTTTAGAGTAACCGAAATGGAACGTTTGATGCCTTGGTCATAATTGCCCGCCCCCTTCAATTCAGCCACATCGGGAAAATTAGATTTAAGATGCAGGTCATACATGACGAGATTTTCGATCTGGTATTTTATAAACTTCAGGTTGGCTTGTGTTTCTGGATCCTCGGAGCGAATGACCAGGCTACCTTCATAGTACTCCAAGGCTTTGGCCCAGTCTTTGCGGGTCTGTGGCTGCTGGTTGGATAGCTTGTCCTCGCCAATACGGTAAACGGCATTCCCCATATTGTAGAGTATGTCGGCTTGCAGGCCGGGATCTGGTGTCTCCAGGGCTTGAGTAAAAACGGTGATGGAGTCGGTGTATTTGCCTTGCCGATACAAACTGATTCCCAAGTTATAGCGCAGGCGCATGTCCTCCGGTTCTTCCACGATGGACTCACGATAGAGGTTCTCTGCTTCTACAAACTCACCTTTGCGTAAGTGCTTTTGAGCCTGATAGGGATTAGCCTCCGCCTGAGGTATGGTGAGGCTGGAAAAACCTGCCACTAGCAAGGCAATCGAGGTTTGTTTTGCGATACGTGCCATCGACCTGCGAGTGCCGATCAGCCACTCGAGCAATAGCAGGAAGATGCCAGCGGCCAGTACCCATTGGTAGCGCTCGATGGCCTGTTTGTTCATACGTGAATTGAGTTCTTGCCGAGGTATTTCCTCCAGGCCAAGACGGTAAACGGTTTCCAGTCCTTCTCCCAAAGCACCGAGAGGGCTATAAAAGCCTTTGGATGCTGCGGAAATTTGTTGGAGAGTGGACTCATCGAGCCGGGTCCGCACCACGTTTCCGTTTTCATCGCGAACGTAGTCTTGTTGGCCTTGCTCGTTGGTATAGGGAATAATTTCTCCTGCCTTACTACCTACGCCCAAGGTGAATACGCGGACTCCACGTTTGGAAGCACGGGCGGCAACACTGATCCCATTGTTCGCCAGGTCTTCTCCATCGGTTATGAGAATGAGAATCTTGAAATTGTTTTCTTTATTAAACGCGCTTTCCGCCATCTCTATAGCTGAGGCGATGTCTGTTCCCGGGACGGGAATTACTCCTGACTCAAGGATCTCCAGAGATTGCCGAAAGGCGTTGTAATCGAGGGTAAGCGGGCACTGCAGGAAAGCTGAGCCCGAGAATGCCACCAGGCCGATGCGGTCGGCCCCCATTTTTTCGATAAAATCATGCACGGCTAGTTTAGCCCGCTCGAGGCGGTTGGGGCGGATGTCTTGAGCTAGCATACTTTTGGAGGTGTCGATGGCGAATACCACGTCGATGCCTTTGCTCTTCACCTCCAGCCATATATATCCGTATTGCGGGCGGGCTACCGCGATTACAATTAGCGAAATACCCATGGCCAGAAGCACCGCTTTGAGTTGCTTCTTTCCCGGGCTGACCGATTCCGTCAGTTGCCCAATCAAAGTAGGCGCCAGGAACTTGCTGAGTTGTTTCTTTTTGCCGCGCTCAATCCGAAATGCCCATAATAGCATCAACGGAATCATCGCCAACGCTAAGACAAAAATTATGGGATAAGCAAAAGTCATGGTTAAATAATAGTAACTACGGGAGGGTTTTTAAACGGGTATTTCCAAGAAGATATTCCAACATTAGGAAGAAGAGTCCGGCGAGTAGCGGCCAAATAAAGAGTTCGTCGTAGTAGGTGAAGTTTTTCAGCTTGACCTCGGTTTTTTCCAGCTCGTCGATTTGGTCATAAATGTCTTCAAGTTCTTTGGTGTCGGTGGCCCTGAAAAAGGACCCCTTGGTGAGGCGGGCGATTTCCCGTAGGGTGGGTTCATCGACGTCGGTTTGTACGTTGCGATAGCGCGTGCGACCGAGATGATCCTGGACGGGGAAGGGTGCTTTCCCTTTAGTGCCTGCGGCGATGGTATAGACTTTCACCTTTAGCGCTGCTGCGGCTTCTGCAGCGGTCACCGGCTGAATAGAACCCATGTTGTTGACGCCGTCAGTAAGTAGGACGACCACTTTGCTCTTTGCTTTTAGTTCACGAAGGCGGTTGGCGCTCATGATCAAGGCGGATCCGATGGCGGTGCCGTCCTCCTTTATCAGTCCAATCTCCAGACGCTCCAGATTCTTGACGAGCCAATCGTGATTGAGCGTGAGCGGGCTGACCAGGTAAGGTTCTCCCGCAAATGCCACCAGGGCGATACGGTCGGCTTCCCGTTTATTAATAAATTCCTTGATTACTTTTTTAACCACCTCCAAACGGTTGTAGCGTTTGCCTAGGATTTTAAAATCCATAGCCTGCATGGAGCCCGAGATGTCCACGGTCAATACGATATCGATTCCGCTCGCTTCAATTTCTGTTTCACCGTGACCGAGGCGCGGGCGGGCGAGCGCGACAATCAGCAGGGTCAGGGCCAGGGTCCGCAGAAAGGAGAGCCATCGCCCGGATTTAGACTTGTTAATGGTTCCCAGTTGTCCGGCCAGACTGGTATTGGAGAAGCGAATACTTCCACGCCTGCGCAATCCTCCCCGCAGAAACGGCAGGATCAGGACTGCCAGAATCAGAAACAGAAAATAGGGATGTTGAAATTCAAGCATCAGCTGGGAGTAATTGCATCGGGGTTCACTTGGTCCGCTTGGTCTGTTGGCTTGCCAGTAGTTTCGATAAAAGTTTCTGCGGTGTGATAGAGATCCTCCATCTCATTCGTGCCCAGCCCCCACTTGGCAAACTTTGCCAAGTCGCACTGTTCGGAAAACTCCTTCAACTCCACCTGCTGTTCTTCGGAAAATGCCTTGGTATGAGAGCGGTTATTGAAGAACTCTTCCGTTGTTTGTTCGGTGGCGGGAAGTCTGAAATGAGCTTCAAGGAAGTTGCGCATTACGCTGGAAACTTCAGTGCAAAATTTTTCAGTGGTTGCTGGTTCCAGCCAATTCCTTGCCTTGCGCAAATGGTTTAACGCAATCACGTAGGGTAGAGGCGGCGCCAGTTCCGGTGGACGCGTCATACGCTTGAAAATGACGACAGCGATCCAAAAGATGAGCGCTACGATAAGGATCCCGATCCCAATGAAGAGCAGCACCATCGGATCGAGAAGGAAGATGGGATCTTTGATATCCAGGATGTCTACCTGCGAGACAGTGGAATCGTCCTGGGAGAATCCATGGGTCGCCCCAAGTACTGTGGCAGAAAGACTTGGAAACCAAGCTCTCATCAGCGTCTTTTTTCCCGGTTTAAGAAGAACTCGCGAATCTTCGTTATGTAGGGTTGCCCGTTGTCAACGTAGATACTATCGATACCCAAGCGCTTTAAGGAGTCCTTAAAGTCTTCAAGCTGTTGTGTGTTCTGGCTCTCGTATTCTGCACGAACCCGGCTGTTTCGAGTATCGAGCTCGACTAGTTGACCGGTCTCCGCGTCCTCAAGCGTAAGAATACCTATATTGGGCAGGGAGTATTCCCTTGGGTCCGACAGCCGAATGACAATGAGGTCATGCCGGCGATCCGTTAGAGACAGAGCTTTATACATGTCCGTGTACTGGTTTCGGATCCGTGCCTGGCGGAATGTATCGCGAACCAGGAAATCGGATACGAGGAAGGTTACCGCTTTTCGTTTTACGATCCGGTTCAAGTAATCCAGGGCGACCTTGATATCAGTGCCCGTCGACTCGGGTTCGAAAAACAGCAATTCCCGGATGATGCGAAGCACGTGTTGGCGGCCCTTTTTAGGAGGAATGAAGGCCTCAACTTGATCGGTAAAAAGCAGGAGGCCCACCTTGTCGTTATTGCGAATGGCTGAGAAGGCTAGCACGCTGGCCATTTCAGCCATCATCTCTCTTTTACTTTCTTCTTGAGAGCCAAAATCTCCGGACGCACTAACGTCCACCACCAGCATAAGGGTTAGTTCGCGTTCTTCCTTAAAGCGCTTCACGAAAGGGTGCCCCATTTTAGCGGTTACGTTCCAATCAATAGAGCGAATGTCGTCGCCGGGCGTGTATTCTCGTACTTCCTCAAAATCCATTCCCTGCCCTTTAAAGACAGAGTTGTAATGACCGGCCATGGCATCAGTCACCATTTTCCGGGTACGGATCTCGATTTGCCTAACCTTTTTAAGTATCTCTCTTGGATCTTTCACTCTGCTTAAATCTTATTTTCAGGCTACGTCTGAACTTTATGTATGCGCTGTCGCCAGCAAGCTAGCTCCTGGATTCCCACGCACTGTAAATGTAGGAGCGACCTTGGTCGCGATATTGTATTTTGAGCATAGGTGGTCAAAAAAGGCGTAAGACTATGATTAGGATTTCGTCTCGCGGACGCGGACCTAAGGAACAGGTAAGGTGTCCAGGATTTCCTGGACGATATCCTCGCTTGTTTTACCCTCGGCTTCAGCTTCGTAACTGATAATGACTCTGTGGCGGAGGACATCCATAGCAATGGTCTTAACATCCTGGGGTGTAACGTAACCACGGCCTTGCAGGAAGGCCCAGCCCTTGGCTGCCAGCGTTAGTGAAATAGTTGCCCGCGGACTTGCTCCATACTGGATGAGCGAGTCGGACCGCAAATTGTAATCCTTGGGTGTGCGAGTGGCGAAGACGATGTCGACGATGTAGTCTTTGATTTTTTCGTCCACGTAGATGTCGTCGACCACCTTGCGGGCGCTCATAATATCCTCCAGGGAGATCACCGGCTGGATGTCCTCAAGCGTTGAAGTTGTGGCCATGCGGTCTAGAATAGCACGTTCCTCCTCTTTGGATGGGTAATCTACGCTGAGCTTAAGCATAAATCGATCAACTTGTGCTTCGGGAAGTGTATAAGTGCCTTCCTGATCGATGGGATTTTCCGTAGCCAAAACGAGAAAAGGTGTGGGTAAGGGGTGGGTTTCTTCGCCAATAGTTACCTGACGCTCCTGCATAGCTTCCAAAAGGGCGGATTGCACTTTGGCCGGAGCCCGGTTAATTTCGTCGGCCAGAACGAGGTTGGCAAAGACCGGCCCTTTCTTGGTTTCAAAGGTGTGCTCCTTCGGATTATAAACCAGGGTTCCGATGATATCGGCTGGCAGCAGGTCTGGAGTAAACTGTATGCGCTGGAATTTTGCATTGATCGCCGAAGCCAGGGTACGAACGGAAAGTGTCTTGGCGAGCCCCGGCACACCTTCGAGCAGCACGTGACCTCCCGTCAACAGGCCAATCAGCAGCCGTGAGACCATCGACTCCTGGCCGACCAGCACCTTGGCCACCTCGCTCATCAGGTCACCGCACAGCTGTGCCTGCTGTTCGGTGGCCTGTGTAGATCCTTCCGACATTTCGACTTCCCCCTGAATTCACGCTCGGGCCGCACTGGATCGAGCACCCGCGAGACGCCTCGTCTACGACCCCACGCGGGGCTGTGTCTGGCCCCGGGGCTCATCCCGACCCACCGCTTGGATCGACTCAGCTCGTTGGCCCAGCGGTTCGGAAGTATTGGGTCCCGATGCGCCCGGATCAAGACCCAAGCCTGGCCGAGCGACCCTAAATGGGATGAAATGAGCAAACTCGTGGGGGGAACGTGTTGATCCGACCCAGCTCTGGTGTAGTGATGGAAAAAGTATCAGACAAAGCCGCAGAAGCAGTGAATTCGACCTCCCTGCGGGCTTTGCGAGCATAAGGAACCTATCTGGTGGAACCGGTCTCCTTCGCTCTCGTCGCGACCTTCGTGCTGACGGCCGGGGTCGTGTTTGCGATCGTGAG
>JAPUIL010000781.1 GCA_027297085.1 Verrucomicrobiota bacterium
ACGAGGCTTCGAGATGTATGTGGGCGGCGGTCTCGGCGCGGTACCCTATGCAGCCAAGTTGTTCGATGAATTTGTCCCGGAAGATGAGATTTTTCCACTGACCCAGGCCATCTGCCGGATCTATGCCAGGCTTGGTCAAAAGAAAAATCGGGCCCGGGCGCGTATCAAATTTCTGGTCGATAAACTCGGTATAGAAAAGTTTCATGAACTGGTCATGGAGGAACGTAAAGTTCTACCGCAGGATGATGTTTGGACTTCTTATTTACAGGAGTTGCCGGCATATGGCGAGAAACCGTTAAAACCCGGTGCAGATCTCAAGACCGGTGTCGAGGATGCCAATTTCGAGACCTGGCGTGCGACCAATATCTATCGACAGAAGCAAGCAGGTTACGTCACAGTGACAATAAAACTGCCGCTCGGAGATGCGACTTCATGGCAGATGCGACAACTGGCCGACATCGCCCGCCGCTATGTAGGTGACCATGTCCGTACTACCGTCGAACAGAATATTGTGTTCCGTTGGGTAGTGGAAACGGATTTACCGGCATTGTATGGAGATCTCAAACAAATCGGTCTGGGTGCAGTGGGGGCCGGGACTATCGTCGATATCGTCTCCTGTCCGGGTACGGATACCTGCAAACTTGGCATTGCTTCATCCAGGGGTTTGGCGGCTGAGTTACATAAACGATTGACTAGTCGATTTTTGCAAATGGATGAAGCATTACAGGATCTACGCATTAAGATCAGCGGCTGCTTTAATTCCTGTAGTCAACATCATCTGGCGGACCTGGGCTTTTACGGTGTCAGTCGCAATAAAGGCGGCACCACTGTCCCCCATTTTCGGGTAGTGTTGGGAGGTCAATGGCAGGAGAATGGTGGATCCTATGGGCTCGCCATAGGTGTTGTACCCTCGAAGCGGATCCCGGATTTCATCGATCGTATCACAGTGATGTATCTGCAGGAGCGTGACAAAGGCGAGCATTTCCGGGAGTTTGTCCAACGTATCGGTAAAAAGGAATTGAAAAAGGTGGTGGATGAATTCACTAAGGTGCCACCTTATGAACTGGATCGATCTTATTATTCCGACTGGGGTGATCCACGTGAATTCACGCTCAGCGATCTCGGTGTTGGTGAATGTGCAGGTGAAATCGTTTCCATGATCGATTTCGACCTGCAGGCGGCCGAACGATTGTACTTTGAAGCACAGCTGGCCTTTGATGAAGAAGATTTTCAAAAAGCCGATGAGACCTCCTATGGTGCCATGCTGGAGGCGGCCAGGGGATTGGTACACACACAGTTACAAGATATCTCCCACGATCCGGATCTCATCATCAAAGAATTCAGACAGCGTTTCTTTGATACCGGATTATTTCAGGATAAATATGCGGGGGGTAAGTTTGCGGCATATCTGTTTCACCGTCACGAAAACAAGCAACGCGACTTTTCCCACGACCAGGCCCGTTATCTGCTGGAAGAAACCCAATTGTTTATCGAAGCGGCCCATGCCTGCAATGCCCGTTTGCTGGAACAAGCCAGCGCTGCCGCGAGAGCACTCAGCGATAAACTTAAGTCGCCCGTCAGCACCTAGCCCGCATATTGCATGAGTTGGCGAAATGACCTCTCTCGACTCCTGTCTTCGAGGCATAAGTGCATCCCTGCACAAAATCACGCAGGGCTGGTGTGTTTTGAACGTACTCACGACCGTAACCATAGCCGTAGCTCGGCTTTGGCTTCCTGCGTCGCTCTACCGGCTCCATCCATGGAGCCGTCTGGTGAAGGGAGTATGCGCGGTCAAAACGCATCAGAACAAGTGAGAGTTCGTCAACTCATGCAATATGTGGGCTCAACAGAGTGACCATGGAATTCAACAGGATCGGCATTAAAATCTTTGCCGAGGATTCTGATAAGCTCGCATTGGAAGAATTAATTCCAGTCTTCCACCGCTGGATCAAAGATAAATCTCTGGATGATATGTTGATCGACGTGGCTGACTACAGCCATGTTTATGCTGGGCCGGGGACTATGTTAGTCGCCTATGAGGGAAATTATGCTTACGAAGAGAGCGGCAACCGTCGCGGCCTGGTCTATTACGCCAAAACAGAGTTATCTGGCAACATGATTGAAAGATTAAAGACGGTTTGTACTAAGGCCTTGAAAGCTTGCCTTTTGATCGAAGCGGATGATGAAATCAATGGACGGATTTCATTCAATGCTGGCGAAATTCAAGTAATTGCCAATGATCGACTGCACGCTCCAAATAATGAGCAAACCTTCGCTGCGTTCGAACCCGTACTACAGGAGTTTTTCACACAACTCTTCAACGACACGAATTATCAATATGAGCGCGGCACGGATCCAAGAGAACGATTTACTGTGAATGTGAAAACAACAGATAAGGTGACTATCAAACAGTTACTTAACAGATTACCCGATTAAGGCTATATCACATCATAGCTAATGCGGTGATGGTAGGAGTATTTAATTCAGGATCACTGTGAAATCCCCGCACTAATAAAACATATTGCTCTTTTTTAGCCAGCCCTAAATCCAGGGCAACCAATTTTGCAAGCCGGTTTGGGTTCATTTTCCCTGCCTCATTTTTAAGGACTGGTATCACACTCCATAACAAGGCCAAACGTCGGTACACATTGATGTTGTTAGTGATGGCAACAACCGGTGCTCCCGGACGGGCGGAGACCAGGGTAGCCGCTGACCTGCCACTATTTGACAAAACCAGTACTGCTCTCGCGCTTAGTTCGTAAGTCATGTCATTGACAGCATTGGCCAGTGCGTCCCAGATAGTGACAGGGGGTATTTTCTGGGATTTTAGACCTGATGATGCATAGGCACCAGTTTGCCAAAGGTGGGCCTCTGTCTGGCGTATAACCCTATCCATTATTTTCACGGCTTCTACTGGATGAGCGCCCGCGGCAGTTTCCGCGCTAAGCATCACCGCATCGGTACCCTGCGTAACGGCATGGGAAATATCAGTGACTTCCGCACGAGTTGGGCGGGCATTCTCAATCATGGATTCCAGCATTTGTGTGGCGACAATGACAGGTTTGAATCTATGCCGGGCCCGATGAATTAACAGACTTTGTGCAACCGGTACTTCCTCAGGTCTTAGTTCCACACCCAGATCACCACGGGCCACCATGATGGCATCAGATACTTCCATGATTTCGGTTATATTTTCCAGGGCTTCGG
>JAPUIL010000782.1 GCA_027297085.1 Verrucomicrobiota bacterium
TACGAGAGTGAATAGCATCTTGGCATGCCCTGTGCTCTGTAATGAGCATGAACATAGGACTCCATACAGGTGCGAATCACCTGGCTATACTGGAAAACTGGCAGGCAATGATTTCCAACAATCTTGCCAATGCCTCTACTCCGGGATTTCAAAAGAGCGCTTTTGAAATAAGCTTGTCGGTTCCGGAGTCGTCCGGCGCAGCGGATCCGAATCAGCTGATACCCCAGCTGGTAGGAAGAACTCAACGGGTATTCTCCGATGGTCAAGTCCGGATCACAGGTAATCCGTTGGACTTGGCGATCCAGGGTGGAGGTTTTTTTGCCCTCAATGGTGAAAACGGCGAACGGATGTTCACCAAAGACGGCGAATTTCACCTCAACGGCGAAGGTATGCTGGTAAATAAAGCGGGCTACCCGGTTCAAGCGGACGGGGATGTGCTCACGATAGACCTTCAGGAAGGACCGATCACCATCACCAGGGATGGATCCGTTAATCAGAAGGGCCAGGATGTTGGGCGTTTATCTATTTATGACTTTGCTAATCCAGAGGCGCTTGATCAAGGCAATGGCAGCTACTTTTTCGATCGAGATGGCTTGGCCGGAGTAGCTGAAGTGGAATTTCCAATCGTTAATCAAGGACAGTTGATGGGAAGCTCCGTTGCCTCACTGACCGAGATGGTATCGATGATTCAAGTTTCCCGCGCCTACGAAATCACCCAAAAACTGATCCAGGAAAGTGACGAACGCGCCGGAAAGGCGATCCAGACGTTTTCCGTTTAAATTTTAAATACTACACCATCATGAATCTTTCACTTTATACTTCGGCGACCGGCATGGAGGCTCAGCAATTGCAGCTGAACACCATTGCCAACAATCTGGCCAACGCCAATACGATTGGATATAAACGGGCCAAAATCGAGTTTCAGGATATGCTCTACCAGCGTGGCCGTGAAGCCGGTGCGGTCTCAGGCGACGGCAACGAACTGCCGACCAATATCGAAATGGGCAACGGCACCCAGGTCGTTTCGACGGCCCGTGTATTTACTCAAGGTAGCTTGCGCGAAACGGGCGCTCGACTGGATTTGGCCATCGACGGGCCAGGATTTTTTGAAGTGGAACTCCCCGATGGAGAGTCCGGCTATACCCGTGACGGCGCACTGAAAGTTGCATCCGATGGACGCATCACCACCAGCAACGGCTACCCTGTTCTCAGTAATTTTCAGGCGCTTCCGGACGGTGTCGAATCTATTTCAATCACCCCGACCGGAGATGTCACCGTGCGTAGCGCCCAGAGTGTGCAGACCTTTCGCATACAATTGGTACGTTTCAACAATCCGGCGGGTCTGCGCAGTATTGGCGGCAATATGTATGTGGAAACCACCGGCAGTGGGGAGGCCCAAATCGGTAACCCTGCTGAAAACGGCTATGGCCGTATTCTGCAGGGCTATGTTGAAAGCTCGAACGTCAACATAGTGGAGGAGATGGTCAACATGATCACCGCTCAGCGTGCTTACGAAATCAATTCCAAGGCGATCCAATCCTCCGACGAAATGCTCCAAGTCGTTGGTCAATTGAAACGATAAAATGAATCGTCTGTTAGCAATTTTACTCAAGCTCACTCTGGCGGCGGCGTTGCTACTCCCTTTGGGGAGTGCACGCCTGTCCGCTAGAAAATCCGTGGGCGCCACTATTTCTTTGGATCAGCTTCTTCGTCCCATTCAGATTCCTGCCAAGGGCGTTCTAGTGAAAGATGAGAAATCTGCTGTTGCTGAGAAGCCAGAGCAGCCTTCTCATATTCGTATATTCGAGGATAAAATATTGTCCCGCCTGGCTGAGGATATCAGCGGCGATCTGGAAGAGGGCGACAAGCTGGAACTGACCTGCAAAGCGGATTTAAGACCCATCAAGATTCCCAGCGATGCAGAATGGGTCGTTTATACAGAGGATCGTTTTAGTCCGGATACACGGGGTAACTGGTTTCCCTTGGTGGTGCTGGAAGTGAATGGTGAGTTCCAAGAGTCCTGGAGGCTTCCGTTGAAGGTCGCCTTGTTCAGGACAGTGCATATGGCCGCGTACCGCCTGGCCCGTGGCGATTCGCCAAAATCTCCGGCTATTAAACCAGTTGTTTGCAATATTTACCAGCATCGTGGAAGACCCATCTCCGCGACAATTGATCTGAGTGAATACGAACTGGTCCAGCCGGTGGCCGAAGGGCGCTTTATATCCTGGAACGATGTTACCCGGCGGCCGGATGTTCGCCGTGGCGATATGGTAGATGCTGTTTTGAAGAAAGGCAGTCTTTCCATTAGCATCGTGGCTCAAAGCCTGGACAACGGTGTGGTTGGGCAAACCATTTCCCTGCGGAATATTCGCAGCCGGCAGGAATTTTCCGGAGTCGTTTCCGGAATCAAACGCGTTGAGGTAATCAACTAACTAACTTTCTAATTTATGTATTATTCATTCGAAAAAACTCTTAACGGAGCATTGTATTGCACGTTGTTGCTACTGGTTCCTGCTTCGTCCGTAGCGGAATCCATCTGGACTGATAACGGGATGGGCGCAAAGATGTTCACTGACCGCAGGGCGATGGCCGTAGGGGACATCGTTACAGTAATTATTCTGGAAAGGGCCAGCGTTTCCGCATCCAAGAAGAGCACTACGGACAAATCCACCTCGGTTCAGGATCAGTTCAATAAAATTCTTTTTTCCTCAATGCCTATCTTCGAAAAAGACGGTGAACTGCCCGGCCTGGACTGGGGTTCATCCAGTACCTTTTCAGGAGGGGGAACCATCAGCGATCAGCAATCCGCGCAGACCCGTCTTTCGGCCGTGGTTATTGACCGCCAGCCAAATGGAAATCTGGTCATTGAGGGTATCCGCAAGACCGTGCTCGGTGATGAAAAGAACTACGTCATCCTGCGTGGACTGATTCGTCCGACAGATATTCAAGCCGACAATACCATTTTATCCTCCCGCATAGCGGATGCTGAATTAGAGATGATTGCCGAAGGTTCTTTGACCGAGGCTCAACGTAGAGGCTGGCTCAGCCGGCTGCATAGTTGGATCAACCCTTTTTAATGTTCTACCCATGCGGAATTTCTCAAATATTCTACTTGTTTTAAGCTGCCTGGCCGGAGTCTTAACTTCTGCCACCGCATCCCGAATCAAGGATTTGACCACGATTCAAGGCCAGCGAGATAATCAACTGGTTGGTTATGGCCTCGTGGTAGGTCTTGCTGGAGACGGGGATAGCCAGCAGGCGGACTACACGGTCCGTACTATTGCCAATATGTTGCAACGTTTTGGCGTCAATCTTCCCGCCGATGACCTTCGCTCAAAAAACGTGGCAGCGGTTATGGTGACAGCGGACATTTCCGCCTTCGGCAAACCCGGATCGCGACTGGATGTAGTCGTTTCTTCTATTGGGGATGCGGATAGTCTTACCGGAGGTGTGTTATTGCAGACACCGCTGCTGGGTGCGGACGATGAAGTTTATGCGGTTGCTCAGGGATCCGTATTGGTGGGTGGTTTTTCGGTGGGTGGTGCAGATGCCTCTATTCAAAAAAATCATCCAACCGTTGGTAAAATTCCCGGTGGAGCAATTATTGAACGCGAGATTCATACCCAGGTTATACAAGATGGGGGACTGGTCTTTCTTCTGCGTGATCCCGACTATGCTTCCGCGGTCCTGATGGCTGAAACGATCAATCGTTTTTTCCCAAACTCCGCCAGAGCCTTATCACCCCAGAGTGTCGGCGTCCATATACCGGAAGAATTCTCCGGCTCAGAGACGACTTTTATCGCCTCCGTTGAAGCCGTTCGCGTGCAACCCGATGTGGCCGCCCGAGTGGTCATGAACGAGCGCACCGGTACTATTGTTGCTACCGCCGACGTGCGACTTTCAGAAGTAGCGGTGAGTCATGGCAACATTACCGTTTTAATTGCACGATCTCCGGTAATCAGCCAACCGGGCGCCTTGTCAAGTGGCGAAACGGTTGTCCAATCCGTGACCGACATTGAAGTCATTCAAAGTCAGGGAGGTTTTTCACGCCTCGCACCTGCGCCCACCCTGAGACAGTTGACAGATTCGCTCAACATACTCGGCGTGAGCCCGCGCGACATGATGAGCATCCTGCAATCCCTTAAAACAGCAGGCGCCTTGCATGCTGAATTGATCATCGAATAAGTATCATGGAAGTTTCGGATATAGTATCTGCCTTGACCCCGCTCCAACCGGTCGAAACGACCGGGAAAGTTGCCAATGCGGAGGAATTAAAAATCGCGGCCCAGAAATTTGAAGCCGTCCTGTTGCGACAGTTTCTTGGCCAGGCGCTCAAACCATTATTACACAACTCTCCCGGCAGCAATGCGTCCGGCGCACACATTTATCAATACATGCTGACCGATACGCTCGCCACCCAGCTCTCCACCGCGGAAACGTTTGGATTATCCACGCTTCTTCAAATGCAGCTCTCGGGGGAGGTCGCTACGGAAAAGGCAAGCAAGGAAAGCCCCAAAAAATAATATTTATATGAATACATCTTCAGACACATCCCATTTGATCGAAGCACTCAGAACCGAATTGGAAGCATACGGAACCTTGTTTCGACTTCTCGAGGACCAGCGAGCAGCTTTACTGAACCAAAACGCAGACGAGATCGTTGAGGTAAGCTCGAGTATCGACAGCCACGCGAGTTTGCTCAACAACCTGCGGAAAGAACGCGAAGACCAGGTCGCGGATTCGCCCCTGTGGGGCGGCGATGGTTCTCGCTCGCTTGGCCAATTCATCGCCCAGCTCAAACATGAATCAAAACCCCTTCTGGAAGAATTGTTTGGTGAGATCACTCGTTTAATTCGAGAGAGCAAACGGGAACTTGAGCGCAATCAAATGCTCTACCGCCGTGCGTGGGACCTGGGGCAGGAACTGTTACGCTCCATTAATCCCCAGGCAGATTTTTCTGAGACCTACAAGAGAGACGGTTACTCTCGTCATGCGAGTGCCATTCAACGAACAGGCTATGTAAAAATGGCCTAGTATTGGAATCCTGAATACTTATTATGTCCGGTATATTCAGCAGTTTATCGAACGCTTCCTCAGCCTTGCAGACGCATGGCAAGATGGTTGAATTAACGGGTAAGAATATTTCCAACCTGAACAACCCGAACTACGCCCGGCAACGTGTGTCTATTGGAACGATCGGAAGTTCAACGCCGGGCTCCGGGATTGAGGGTGGGGCGCTGGTAGTTACTGGTATTGAGCAGCTCCGTAACTCGTTTGTGGATAAGCAGCTCCTTAACGAGATTTCTTATTCCGCTTCTTTGGAAACCCAGGACCTTCGTTTGCGTCAGTTGCTTTCAGGTCTTGGAGAGTCGATTGACCGGGTGAACGATCCGGCTTTTCTAAGCGATAGCACAGAACAGGGCAGCGGCATCCGGAGTGCTATCGACACTTTTTTCAACGCCTTTGAAGCTTTTTCAGCTCGTCCCAGTGATGCATCGAACAAGCAGGTTCTATTTCAGACGGCCCAGTCCTTGACCGGTAGTTTCAATCGGATGGATGACCGTATCAATAGTGTGGAAAAGAGTCTTGATGAGGAAATTCTCGGTGAGGTTTCCTTACTGAATAGAAAACTGGACGAACTCTATGACTTAAATAAGGAAATCTCCCGTCTTGAATTTTCCGGTAGTCCTGGTTCGGCCAACGACCTGCGTGACCAGCGTCAGGCCAAACTGGAGGAAATCTCCAAAACGATTCTCATTGAAACGGAAGAAGCGCCTGGCTCCGGCGGACAGATTAATGTATTTGTACGCAACACTAACGGTGATCCGGTCAATTTGGTTAAAGTAGGCAGTGAACCTTCCGATATCATTTACGATGCAACCACGGGTGGATTCAAGTTGGTTGCCACAGGTGCGGAACTGGATCTTCAGGCCGGACGCCTACCCGCTCTGATTGAGGTAAAGAATACTAGTCTGGCTGAAACCCGGCAGGAGATCGACGATCTGGCCAACGCAATTGCAACCGAGGTAAACGAGCTTTACTATCAGGCCTTTGTGCCTGCGGGTATAGACCCAGCTGTTCCGGAAATCAGTTTCTTTGCTCAACCAACTCCGCCTCCTTCTGTATCAGGTATTCCTTCAACGGTTACCGCTGGAACAATCTCTCTCTACCAAGGTTCTTCTGATCCTTTAGTCACCGATTCCATCCCGTTAACGGCCGATAGCCTTCGTGCGAGCACCGCCACTATGGCCGGTTCCAATGAACTGGCTTCCGCCATCGCTGCACTTGGCTCCAATGATCAAGCCTC
>JAPUIL010000783.1 GCA_027297085.1 Verrucomicrobiota bacterium
TGCTGTTGGCGCTGGTAACGGGACCGCATGGTTTTATTCATCCGGGGCTGATCTTTAAAACACTGGCAACAAAACTAGGAGCGGGTTCGGACACACTCAGCCAGGACGCCATCATCGTGTGGAATCTTCGTTTACCAAGAATTTTGGGCGGGCTTTTTGTCGGCGCCAGCCTGGCTGTATCCGGAGCGGTCATACAAACGCTTTTTCGCAATCCGTTGGCCGAACCTTTTCTGATCGGTATTTCCTCCGGAGCAGCCTTCGGAGCGGTATTAAGTATTACGCTTGGATTTTCATTCGCCGGTTGGTCGGGTAACACCACCACATTGAGCTCATTTGCCGGAGGCGTAGGGGTAGCCTTTCTGGTCTACAATCTTTCCCGGCGCGGCAGAAGAATCGCCATGGCTACCCTGCTTCTAACGGGTATCGCCATTGGTGGAGTTCTGCAGTCGATTACCACCTTTCTTTTGCTTAACTACGAGCTACAGCAAATCCGTTCACTCATGGGCTGGATGATGGGTAGCCTGACTTTTGTTGGTTGGCCTCAACTTGGAATCCTGGCACCTTACTCGGTCCTGGGCATCTCGATGGCTTGGATATATTTCCGCGAGCTCAATGTGCTAGCCGTCGGAGAGCAACAGGCTCAACACATGGGTGTTCAACTTGAACGCACGCGATTATTTCTCCTTACCATAGCTACCTTACTCGCCTCGGTCACGGTAGCGCTCTGCGGTATTATAGCATTCATAGGTTTAATGGTTCCTCATATGGTGAGAGCTATTATTGGGGCTAACCACAAATACCTCATTCCCGGAAGTGCTTTGGGAGGGGGGATCCTTCTAATCGTTGCCGATCTGGCGGCGCGAGTAATACGCCCAGGTCAGGAAATACCTATAGGGATCATCACCAGCATTCTGGGTGGCCTGTTTTTCGTGGCATTGGTTCAGGCAAAGCGTTTCTGAGCTTTTTCAAGCCATCGCCAGCGGCAAAAAGGACGCGTTGTCAAAAGAATGTAAACTTGCTCGTACAGGGCAGTAATCAATTTTCATTTTGATGTGAAAACTGCAAATAAGTTTTTCCTAAGTCCTTATACTAACAAAATTATCCTGTTTCGTTAAATCCAACTGGCTGCTGATCCAGCCTACTCATTAACCGCTTTCAATTTCTTTTCCTTCTTAAGATCCTGCCGATCCAGAAGAGATCAGCCAGGAAGTGTCCAACCTGCTAAGATATGAAAAATAGTTCAATCTACTCTTGGTCCACTGGGTCAGGCATAGTATTCATCCTGCTGCTATTTCTGACCACCTCCACTACGATACACGCTTTTTCGTTTGAAGTCGGCGAATTAAACGCCCAACTCGATACCACTTTTTCCATAGGCGGATCCTACCGCACTTCCAATCCTGATCCCGATTTTTTCGGACTGCCTAATGGCGGTAACCAATTTTCCATCAACTTGGACGACGGAAATCTCAACTATGAGAAGGGTTGGTTTTCCAAAGCGGTCAAAATGACCAACGACTTTGAACTGTCTGGCGATAGCGCGGGTGTTTTTGTTCGCCTGACCAGCTTCTACGATTGGGAGAACAAAGGCGGCGTCCGTTCGTTCCGTCCGTTAGGGAAAGAAGCTTTAGATAAAGTAGGAAGCGATTCCGAGTTTCTAGACGCATTTGTCTACTTCAATATCGACGCCGGCGATATTCCGATCGATCTGCGCTTCGGTAGCCAAGTCCTTAGTTGGGGTGAAAGTATTTTCATACAGAATGGCATAAATTCCATTAATCCGGTCGATGTAAGTAAATTGCGGATACCCGGAGCCGAGCTGAAAGAAGCCCTGAAACCAGTGCCTATGGTCAGCTTCAACATTGGCCTAACCGAGAACATCACACTTGAAGGCTTTTACCAGCTGCGCTGGCAGGAGACAATCATTGACCCTCGTGGCACCTACTTCAGTACCAATGATGTTGTCAGCCGCGGATCCGACAAAATTTATCTCGGATTCGGTGCCATTCCAGAAGATGCTCCATTTGGATTCGTCCCACGCGGAAAAAACGTAGAAGCTTCAGACAGTAACCAGTACGGCCTGGCAATGCGCTTCCTCGTTCCCTCGTTAAACGATACAGAATTTGGCCTCTACTTGATCAAGTACCACAGTCGTACTCCTCTTGTGAGTGCAATCACACCCACCCAACACATCAATCCAGACCTCTCAGGTCCATTGACTCAAGTATTCCTGTTGGCAGGCATGGCGCCCGAAATGGCGGCACAACAGGCAGCTGGTCTTTGGGGATTGGCAACGGTTGTTCAAACCTATGGTCCAGGCGCTGTGCCTCCTGAACAACTCGCCATCCTGACCTCACCAGAGAGTCAAGGCGCTCTGGAAGCTGCAGGTCAATTCGCATTTTTCGAAGCAGCCGCAACCGCGCGTTACCAAGTAGAATACCCTGAAGAAATTACACTTTACGGAGCCAGCTTTAATACCGATATCGGAAATTCCGGGTGGACGCTCCAGGGAGAACTTTCCTACCGCCCCGACCAACCCATGGCGTTGGACGATGTAGAAACTCTATACGCCGCCCTCTCCGCAATCAATCCAGATTTTGGACTGATCAATGGCTTTGGAAATTACTTCGGACGCCTGGGCGAACGCATCCAGGGATACCGCGAGAAGGACATGTATCAGTTTCAGATCTCTACCATCCGAGCCTTCGGACCCACCCTGGGCGCCGATCAAATGATCTTTGTAGCTGAAGCTGGATACACAAGTGTTCCAGGATTGAGCGACACAGGAATTCCCTTTGACGGTCCGGGTACTATTACATCAGCGGATCCTCTTGCCACGGCATTCGGCATCCAGCCAGTCACTGAGCCTCTATCCGCCTTTGCCACGTCTTCCTCCTGGGGATACCGGGCCGTGGTTCAACTGGACTACAGCGACGTGTGGCATGGTATCAATGTCTCCCCGCTTCTTCAATTTGCCCATGATGTAAATGGTATTACTCCGAACCCAATTCTTAACTTCCGGGAAGGTCGTAAGTCCATGACCCTGGGCCTGTTGTTTGATTATCAGAGCAGTTGGTCTTCCGAGTTACTTTATACAAAATTCTCGGGCGCGGGACGCTACAACTTATTAAGCGACCGTGATTTCATTACTACCTCGCTCAAATACTCTTTCTAAATTTATTATTCTGATATCCAATGAAGCCTGTAATAAATACTCTGACACTTCTTGTGGGTGGTTTGATTTTGAGCACCCTATCAACTTTTGGAAAAGTTTCCCAGAATGAAGCCAACCGGTTAGGAAACGACCTCACCCCTCTTGGAGCTGAAAAAGCTGGCAATGCGGATGGCACAATTCCGGCATGGGAAGGTGGGATAACCCAAGCACCAGCTGGTTACAAAGTTGGCATGCATCATCCAGATCCATTCGCCGGTGACCGTCCACTTTATACCATTACTGCCCGCAACATGGGTCAATATGCGAACAAGCTAACAGAGGGCCACAAAGCCTTACTGAACGCTTATCCGGACAGTTTTAAATTGCCAGTCTACCCTACTCGCAGATCAGCTTCAAACCCACAGTTCGTTTATGACCACACCAAGCGCAACGCTACTACAGGACAACTCACATCGGACGGAAACGGAATCAGTGGAGCTGTAATAGGAGCCGTCTTTCCTATTCCACAAAATGGGCAGGAAGTAGTGTGGAACCACTTAACTCGTTACCGCGGACAAAATGCCAGTAGGACGAGTGCCCAAGCTTCACCTACACGTTCCGGCAGTTATACTTTAGTGGAGATACATGATAGTTTCTTGTTCAACTATGCCCTAAGTGGACAAACGGAGGAGAATCTCGACAATACCTTGGTCTACTATAAACAGAAAGTAGTAGGACCCGCCAGACTCGCAGGTTCTCTGCTGGTTGTTCATGAAACCATTGACCAAATAAAAGAACAGCGCCGGGCATGGACATACAATGTAGGACAACGACGGGTACGCCGGGCTCCCAATGTCGCATACGACAACCCGGGAACCGCTGCCGACGGATTACGGACCAGCGACCAGCTCGATATGTATAACGGCGCCCTGGATCGCTACGACTGGAAATTGGTTGGCAAAGCCGAATATATCATCCCCTACAATTCCTACAAATTGCACAGCAACCAGATTAAGGTCGAAGATATATTAAAACCTATGCACATCAATCAGGACCTGACTCGTTACGAGCTTCACAGGTGTTGGGTGGTGGAAGCCACATTGAAACGAGGTACTCGCCACATTTACGCCAAACGCACCTTCTACATTGATGAGGACTCCTGGCAAATAATGGTAGCCGATCAATACGATGGGCGTGGAGAGCTTTGGCGCGTCTCGGAAGGTCACTCGATCAATTACTACGATGCTTTGACTTTCTGGACTACACTCGAGCTGCATATGGATCTCTTTTCCGGCCGCTACAATGCCGTTGGTCTGGATAATGAGTTGCCCATGTATAACTTTGAGGCGAAATCCAAAGTGGGAGACTTTACCCCCGCGGCGCTGAGACGTGAGGGCTTGCGCTGAGTCGCGGATTGATTGCTTTCTGGGTAATTTTGGAAGCATGACTTTGACATTTCATAGAATCCCATCTTGCGTACTCTAGCAGTAACTTGATGAGCTCCGAGATATTCGCATACACCAAACGCCAGCTACTATCCTTTGGGTGTTGCCTGGTAGGCATCCTGCTTCCGCTTCATTACTCAGCTTTTGCGGCTTCACCGGCCACTGAACGTTCGGAGCGCATGCGTCTATCGCCAAAGTCTCTATTACAGGATATAGCAGTTCTTGAATATGAGATCGTTGTAGTTGGAGAACGGGGACACATATTAAAAAGCAAAGACGAGGGTACTTCCTGGCGACAAATTATTGCACCGACCAGAGCCTCATTAACCAGTGTGTTTTTCGTCGATAACCGCCATGGCTGGGCCACGGGACACTCGGGAGTAATATTAATGAGCTCAGACAGCGGTGATAGCTGGACTCTGGTCTCCGATCCCGATCCCGAAATCAGTTACTTTGACATCCTTTTCGTGGACGAACAGAACGGGTATTTCGTGGGCGCTTATGGCGAGATTGCTAAAACCACCGATGGAGCCAAAAGTCTGGAAAAGTTACGAATGGGCGAAGAGGAATTACATTTTTACGCCATTGAACAGAGTCCCAATGGAAATCTTTTTCTAGCCGGAGAACGAGGCCAAATCTTTAAGTGGAGCAATCAGGATCGAGAATGGAGTAAACTCCATTCACCTTACGAAGGTTCATTATTCGGCTTAATTTGTTTGGATGATGAAAACCTGCTAACTTTCGGATTGCGGGGTCATTTGTTCCGATCGGCTAATGCCGGAAACAGCTGGGAAAAAATTGAGCTGCATACAGAAGCCATAATAACGGCGGGTATCCGATTGTCCTCGGGCAACTTGCTTATCGCCAGTGTCACGGATCAGATCTTCATGAGCAGCGACGAAGGTCATACTTTTTACAAAATCGAACAACCGGGCATCGATGGAACGGTAGGAATCGCTGAAACTGCTTCCACTCATACCGTTCTATTCTGCGGAAGACACGGGGTACTCTCTGTAGCAACCAATCTTCTTGAAGCTTCTCTAATGAAAGCTGAATCGGCCAATGAGTAAGCACATTGTGACTACAAAACTAAGTGAGTGGCTCTTCGGCCATCGCGGAGTGATCATTGGCCTGTTCGCGGCTCTTACATTGGTTATGGCTTGGTTTGCCATCAACACCAGGATCGACGCAAGTTTCGACAAACTGCTGCCACAAAACCACGAATACATTCAGACCTTTACCAAATACCAGGAACAGTTTGGCGGTGCTAACCGCATCATCATTGCACTCACGCTCGAAAGAGGTACCATATTTTCCAAAGACTATCTCAATCTACTCAAACAGGCCACAGATGAAGTTTATTTCGTACCCGGAGTGGATCGCGCCCAGGTAACATCAATCTGGACGCCCAACACACAGTTTGTGGAGATAGTAGAAGACGGTTTCTCCGGTGGTAATGTCGTGCCCGCCGATTTTTCCGGTTCGGCAGAAGACTTACTCAAAGTCCGCGAGAATATAATAAAATCTGGAACAGTCGGACTATTGGTAGCCAGCGATTTTAGCGGTGCCATCATCGCTGCGCAGCTCCAGGAAATTGATCCGCAAACCGGCGAGCGATTGGACTACCTGGAAGTAGCCGATTACCTGGAGAAAAACATACGGGAAAAATTTGAAGCCAAAGGCCTGCGGATCGGGCTAAAGGTGCGCATCATTGGATTTGCCAAAGTGATGGGCGATATAGGCGAGGGGGTCGCAAATGTCCTGTTCTTTTTCGCGATCTCATTCCTGATCACAGGAGTCCTTGTCTTGGTTTACAACCAATCTTTGAAGCTGACCGTTCTAACATTGGCAACCTCTCTGACAGCGGTCATCTGGCAATTAGGCTTGTTGAGAATCCTGGGCTACGGCCTCGATCCCATGTCCATTCTGGTTCCCTTTCTGGTGTTTGCCATTGCCATCAGCCACAGCGTTCAAATGGTGCGCTCATTTAGATCCGGTATTTTCAAGGGATATCCAAGCAAGAAAACTGCACGAGAAAGCTTCCAGCAATTGTTAGTACCGGGAGGGGCGGCTTTGATCACCGATACTATTGGCTTTGTAACTATTCTCCTGATCGACATTCCCATTATTAAGGAACTAGCTGTCGCTGCCAGCCTGGGGGTCGCTGTTATCCTGTTTACGAACCTCTTCCTGCTCCCTCTCCTTCTCTCCTACCTGAATCTGCCTCCGAGTTATAAAAAAAGAATTCTAAGACGCAGAAAATATACCTTACCCATATGGGACCGCCTGGCTCATGTCTCCCGAGGCAAACCGGCGATACTCATTATTCTATTTGCCGTGCTCTTAGCCACCGTCGGACAGCAATTTGCCAGCAAAGTTAGAATTGGCGACTTGCAGCAAGGGGTACCAGAACTGAGGCCCTCCTCACGTTACAATCAGGACAGTTTTATCGTTACCAAAAAGTTTAATATCGGGGTCGACGTGTTAACTGTCATTGCTGAAACCGTACCTGATGGAGTCATCGACTACGAAGTAATGGAGCTGATCGATCGTTTTGCCTGGCATATGCAAAACGTCCGCAGTGTACAATCAGTGGTAAATCTCGCATCCCTGGCTAAAATCTCCAACGCCGGCTGGAGTGAAGGGTATCCCAAATGGCAAATCCTTCCTCAGCATCCCGCTGTCATCGCGCAGGCAATAAGTCCGTTCGAACCCACAACGGGTCTCTATAACGAAGCAGGCAGCGTTATTCCAGTAATGATATATTTAAAGGACCACAAAGCTGATACTATCAACCGGGTTATCCAGGCCATTAAACTGTTTCGCAAAAACAACCCTTCTGAAAAAGTATCATTCGAATTGGCCAGCGGCAACATTGGGGTCATGGCCGCTCAGAATGAAGTAATCGCCAAAGCACAATTTCCCATACTTATGTATGTATTCGGAGCAGTCATACTCCTTTGTTTATTGACGTTCCGATCCTGGCGAGCAGCCCTCTGTATTGTCCTGCCACTTGCACTGGTATCCATGCTTGCCTATGCGCTCATGTATCGACTCGGCATTGGATTAAAGTCAAACACCTTGCCCGTGGTCGCACTGGGAATCGGTGTAGGAGTGGACTACGGCATCTATCTTTTTGCCCGGATGCAAATTTACCTGGAACAAGGTAATTTCTTCGAAGATGCCTTGCGCCATGCTCTGAAACGCACTGGCAGTGCGGTGATGTTTACCGGGGTCACTCTAGCCCTGGGAGTATCTACCTGGATCTTTTCGTCCCTTAAATTCCAGGCCGACATGGGCATCTTGCTCACCTTCATGTTCATACTGAATATGCTAGGAGCCATCTTCCTGCTTCCAGCCATTGCCCGCTGGTTATATCCGCACCATTTTACGAGGTAAAAGAAGAGACCGGCCGATCCAAGTCCCTTCCCGGCTGCACCGGGTCGTAGCTTTAAATCCCGCGAGAAAGCTACTTATTTTCGTACACAGAATAACCTGCAATTGTCTCAGGTCTAGCCTGCAATTCTCACCAGATGAGCACAAACAAGGCTAAATTTGAAGATAATGAATGGGTTATATAAATATTCCAAAACTACAGTCTGTAGATTCACGATTCGCACTCATCTTCGGGCTGACATGCCGAGTATTCCTCCATCTTGGCTCAGTTACGCACAGATGTGCGCGCCATCACCGCTCAGTCGTCAACCCCGACATCTCAACTCCGTGGGCAATGAGGTGTAGAAAGTGGGGGCGTTTTTATGTACGGTTCTGATTTCCACAGGTTATGTGTCACTACGTTTGGTAGTGGTCATATCTCTGTACGTTCCTCGGTAGTGCGAGGACGCGAGAGAGGTAGTGAAACAAAGGGTAGTTTTTCTTCCATAGGTGACACGTCTTTCCAAGGTATAATCATGCCCTTTATGGGTAACCCAAGTCCTTGGACGATCTTTTACCTATGTCTCCGGATCACACCCATCATTTGTCTCAAGAGGTGCTTGGCACGCCGGAACCGTTCGTGTGCCCTCAACAGACCGGAAATTCGCTTGCCGTCCGGATTCAAACACTGGGAGACTCGCGGCTCCATCCGGGTGAACAACCAGATTTTATGACCACGCTCCGCAGATTTTTCCCCACCTCAGAATTCTTCCCTGTCTTTTCGACTCTCACGCTCCTTGCCACGAGTCTGCCCACGACCGTAGCGGCCGCTCCCGGCCCCGCGGTTCAGAACGTAGTCTTCATCCTCAGTGACGACCACCGCTATGACTTCATGGGATTCATGGAGCAGGCCCCGGACTTCCTCGAAACTCCCAACCTCGACCGCTTGGCGAAGGAGGGCGCCCACTTGGAAAACGCCTTCGTCTCCACCTCGCTCTGCTCGCCGAGCCGCGCCTCCATTCTGACGGGACAATACATGCACCACCACCGGGTCGTTGACAACCAGCACCTGGTTCCCGGCGGAACGGTATTCTTTCCCCAGTACCTTCAAAAGGCTGGCATCCAGACTGCATTTATCGGCACATGGCACATGGGACACGAAAAGGACGATCCCCGGCCCGGCTTTGACCACTGGGTCAGCTTCCGCGGACAAGGCAAGTACATGGATCCGGAGCTCAACATCAATGGCAAGCGCCAGCAGTTCAAAGGATATAACGAGGATATCTTGACCGATCAGGCACTCTCCTGGCTCGGCAAGGACCGCAAGAAGGACGAGCCATTTTTCCTCTATCTTTCCTACAAAGCAGTCCACTACCCTTTCCAGCCCGCACCACGTCACAAGGGCCGATATGCCGGTAAGAAAATCCCCTATCCCGAGACCATGGCGAACACGGAACGAAACTACCGCACGCAACCCAACTGGGTTCGTGAGCGTCGCTATTCCATTCATGGCATCGATCACATGGAAACCGGTGCTTTTGATAACGATCCGGTCCCGAGTTTTGACGAACTCTATTACAATTTCACTGAAACCGTGCATGGCCTCGATGAGAATATCGGTCGAGTTCTCGATTATCTCGATGAAGCGAAACTCACCGAAAACACGCTCGTCATCTACATGGGGGACAATGGATTCCATCTAGGAGAACACGGCTTTTACGACAAGCGCGACGCCTACGAGACCTCGATTCGTGTTCCCATGCTCGTCCGCTGTCCCAAGTTGATAAAGCCCGGCAGCAAGATTACCGCGATGGTGCAGAATATCGACGTGGCGCCAACAATCCTTGAGGCACTGGGAACCAAAGCGCCCGACGCCGCACATATAGACGGCCGCAGTTTCCTTCCGCTTCTCAAAGGCGAGACTCCTGACAAGCCCTGGCGCAGTCATATCATTTATGAGTATCACTGGGAGTGGAACTTCCCCGCCTGCCCGACCCTCTTTGCGATTCGGACGGATCGCTACAAGTTCATCTACCATCACGGAATCTGGGATCTTGATGCGTTTTATGATCTCAAGACCGATCCCGAGGAACGGCACAATCTCATCGAGGTGCCCGCCAACCAGGAACTGATCAAGCGCATGCGGGAGCAGCTTTTCGCGGAACTCGAGGCATCCGGCGCGCTCGACGTACCGTTCCGTAAGCCAGCGGGTGGTCGGCTTGATCAGCGGAAGTTGCGAAGATAGTACTGCCCCTATCGAGGAGACGAAAAAATCCTGCTTTTGCCGCAGGTCTGGAAAGTGGCGGAGAGAGGGGGATTCGAA
>JAPUIL010000784.1 GCA_027297085.1 Verrucomicrobiota bacterium
CCGGTCATCGCGCAGGAAGAAGCCGTTGGCCATGCCGTACGTGCGACCTATATGTACGCAGGTATGGCCGACGTCGCAGCAATGATGAAAGACCCCGATTATCTAGAAGCAGTTGACAAACTCTGGGAAAACGTCGTTGGAAAGAAACTCTATATTACCGGTGGATTCGGCTCCCGGCATGAGGGTGAGGTATTTGGTGAAGATTACGAGCTGCCCAACATGACATCGTACAATGAGACCTGCGCCGCTATTGCCAATATCTACTGGAATCATCGCATGTTCTTGCTGCACGGTGATGCAAAATACATCGATGTACTGGAACGGACACTTTACAATGGCATGCTTTGCGGTGTTTCGTTGACCGGAGACTCTTTTTTCTATCCGAATTGCATGGCGTCGGATGGCAAATTCAAGTTTAATCATGGCGCGTTAACCCGCCAGCCGTGGTTCGACTGCGCTTGTTGCCCGTCAAACGTCGCGCGTTTCCTACCTTCAGTACCGAACTACATTTACGCCCAGTACAATGATTCATTATATATCAATCTGTTCGTTGCCAGCAAGGCCCGTATCAGGATAGAAGAAACGGCGATTGATCTTGAACAGCAATGCGATTATCCCTGGGACGGAAAAGTCAGGATTCTATTAAATCCGGAGACTGGAAAAAGGTTTACCGTCAGGCTCCGTATTCCAGGGTGGGTGTTAGACAAACCTCTTCCAGGTGATTTATATCATTTTCTGGACGAAAATCTGGAAGCCGGCACGCTTAAAGTGAATGGTGAAGCCATCGATTTTGAGATTGAGAAAGGATTTGCCGGCATAAGTCGGAGTTGGTCGAAAGGGGATGTCATTGAGTTTGATCTACCCATGCCTATTCGACGGGTTTCAGCACACGAGCAAGTCGAAGACAACCGCAATAAAGTCGCTCTGGTTCGCGGCCCGGTGGTTTACTGTGCGGAGTGGGTGGACAATGGTGGCAAGGCTCTCGATCTGGTTCTCCCCGATAACACAGAGCTTATTTCTGAACACCGGAAAGATTTATTGGCTGGCGTAACCGTGGTTAAAGGTTGTGCATTGAATCAGTCTGGTGAAAAAAGAGAATTAGTAGCCATTCCTTATTATGCATGGTCACATCGCGGACCAGGTGAAATGGCAGTCTGGTTGTCGAGAAATCCTGACTTGTCCGGCATAAGATGATTGTTACATGCAAGGCTCAGGTGTGTCTGCCGAATGTGGACGTCTTCTGCCAAGCCTGACTGGCTCATTTAAACATAAGCTTGATGATGTAACATAATCCTGAAATTGAGACTGAACTATGTTGAACTGGGCTTTACCTGCAGGGTGTTGTGGTTTGATATTCGATTGCGATGGTACCCTGGTGGACTCGATGCCGCTGCATTACCAAGCCTGGGTAACGGTACTTCGCCGTTACAACCTGGACTTCCCGGAGGCGCGCTTTTATCAGTGGGCCGGTGTTCCCGTGGAGGAGATCGTCCGGCGCCTGGCTGCGGCACAAGGACTTATGGTCGATGCCAAGGCCATTGCTGAAGAGCGCGACTACTATTTCCACAGTCTCCCGCAAAGCGCGCTTCGTCCCGTTGACGCCGTGGTGGACATTGTGCGGCGTTTTCACGGGCAACTCCCTTTAGCAGTGGCAACCGGTAGCACCCAAGCCTCAGCCGAAGCCTCCTTGCGAGGAATTGGGATTTTGAATTGGTTTGATGCGGTGGTCAGTTCTCACGACGTTGGTCGCCCCAAACCGTCACCGGATGTGTTTCTTGTGGCTGCTGAACGGATCGCGGCAGCCCCTGCGAACTGCGTTGCCTTTGAAGATGGAGATGCCGGGCTGCAGGCAGCTCGGGAAGCAGGTATGCGCGTGGTCGATATTCGTCCCTGGCTACCGCACCGCAGGGCGGAGTAGTGCTGGTGCCAGAGACGAACTACAATCTCGTAAAACTACTTGCTCATTATTACGAGCAATTTGACGCTGACTACAGTTTGGCTGTTCTGGCGGAGGGTTACGGCGGATGGAAATCCACGGAAGTAGAGATTTATCTCGAGCACATAGCTCTTGTCGTCATGCATGCCTGGGATACGGGTACGAATGAAGTTTACCCGGGCTGGTATCGTCACGCGGTGGCGGCCGTAGAAAATAAAGAGACGGCCAGCCAGGAGCTTGGTAAGCAAATTGCGCTTTGGCGCGTTGGTTTAGAATTTGGCTTTGCCTTTGCCTTTGATGTGGGCGAGTTCATCGACGCGCTTCACGCTTTACCCAAAAAGAGATGATGCACAATCCAAAGAAACTCTTACCTCAATCACATGTACTGCTAACCACTGAATGTCGCAGGATACGCGGCAACCCATTTCGCTAAATGAAAAGGACTACTTTAATTCACAAAAGTGCTGACATGAAGCACGAGTTGCTTCCCGAATGTCACGCCGGCAAGGGCATACTCGACTGGACAACGGGAAAATGGGGGAGGTAGCGACCTGAGAGAAATCGCTCAACTCGAATGTTGAGCGCTGTGCCGCCCATCCTACTTATTTGCCTGACAGGAGTTGAACAATGACTCAAGCTCTTAACTCTAAGCAGATTGAAGATTTCAAGCATCAGGGTTTTTTGATCGCTCTTCCGGTCTTCAGCCACACTGAAATGGACCAACTCAACCAGGAGTTGCCGAACATTCTAAGCCTCCTGAAGCCGGGCGAATCTACGAAGGAAATCCGCGAGTGGCATGAGGCCAGCCGTTTGCTGTTTGATATCTGCATGGACAAACGCATTTTGGATTATGTAGAATCTTTGCTTGGAGCGGACTTTTACATGTGGGCTTCCAATTTTTTTATTAAGGAACCTCATTCTATGGAAACCGTGGGGTGGCACCAGGACGCCTACTACTGGCCGCTGTATCCAATCGAATCTCTTACGGTGTGGGTTGCCCTTGATGATGTAGATGAACAAAACGGCGCCATGCGGGTCATCCCCGCTTCTCATCGGCAAGGTATGGTGGAACATCGACGTCAAGAGGGAGATGACTCCGTTTTGAGCTTGCAAGCGGACGTAAGTGCTTTTGATCCGGACGAGGCCGTAAGTGTTTCCTTGAAGCGTGGAAGCATCTCAATTCACGATGACAAGTTGTTGCACGCTTCTCCGGGGAATGCTTCCAGCCAGCGACGGGCCGGATTTACCATTCGCTATTCTCCTAACCGGGTAAAATGTAATCTGAAAATTAACCCGCACTTTCGAGTTTTCCCTGCGCGGGGTGATATGTGCCGGATCAATCCTCTGGGCGAAATCCCTACGCAACGTTATGGGCGTCTATTTCGCGAACATCAGAGCATTGAAGAATCCGGTCAAAAGAGAGAGAAAGAATTTTGGGTCAAAAAAATATCGGAGAAGGGAAAGTAGTTGCCTGGCACATGATCAGCGTGAGGAATAGCATTTTCAGAGGTTGTGCCATTAGTAGGCTTTGTTATTTGTCCGGCAGTTGCCGCCTTGGAATTTGAGATTTCCGGCTTGTCCTTGGTTAGGTATCGTCGATGCCCACCCAATCGGCAGAGGAAGGCAAAATCGGTGCCGCCGGCCGGCAGATGTGCCCGTCAGCCGAAATGTCTGATGGCTTTGCGA
>JAPUIL010000785.1 GCA_027297085.1 Verrucomicrobiota bacterium
AGGAAAGGGAAGGATTGGTGTGAGTGACACCCTGCGGCCTCTTCAGTACTCTTCTGTCTGCTCAAGATGATTTGGCATTGATTGGATATACTGCACCAGAGAGAGCTATACTGACCAATATACTCAATAGTTAGACCCCCCATCTCAAAAAAACCAAGAAACCTTTATATCCTGTCTTCGTCAACTTGCGGAAGAATTACCAACTCAATAAATAACTCTGATCTCAATTCAACAAAGAGCTACCGAAACAACGATTTGATTATCAGGATTTGCTCAAGGTGAATCGGATATTGAGTCCTGTGCTGGAACCGTGGGTAATACCTAGATGGTAGGAAGAATTAAAATGCCCATTACCTTGATGGTCTATTGGTTTCTCCTATTATGCCTTCCACCATCAGTTCACGCTGCTGATATTTCTAACGTCAAAGTGTTGTCATGCTACGATGGCGATACCTGCCGAGTCGATCTCCCACGTCATCTCTTCGCAGATGACATCGCCTATGAATTCTTTGGTGAGGATATTTCGGTTCGGATTGGCAGTATTCATACACCTGATATTCGTGGCAAGTGCAAGCAAGAAAAGGATTTAGCAATCCAAGCAAGAGACCTTGTCCTACAAACGTTGGCTGCTGCGGAGTCCGTGACGCTCAAAGAAATCAAGCGCGGTTCTCCCTTTCGTATCGTGGCGAGAGTTTTAGCCGATGGACAGGATGTCTCAACGTTGCTCATTCAGCAAAAATTAGCTGTGCCGTATGGTTTGGGAAGGAAGCGGAAGGATTGGTGTGAGTGAGAATAGGGTAGTTGCCCCAATGACCCCGTTGCCTAAGACGTGAAGCTACTTACCTAAGTTTTCCAATGAAACCCGTTAGCACTATCGTAGTTGTCGTCTTTGCCTTGGTTGCCCTCGTTCATTTGATGCGCATCATTCAAAGCTGGGAAGTCCTCGTCAACGGGGTCTCCATTCCCATGTGGACAAGTGTCGTAGGAGCCGTGATTGCGGGTGGGCTGGCTATTCTGATTTGGAGAGAGGCACAACGGTAAACTGGTCCACCGAAATCCGATTGAAACCGATGGTTGGCGCGATTGACCCTTCACCGAGTTTTTTGGTACTTTCCTCTCCAGTCAAAAAGGCCTTTTAAAATTCCTATCCTCTATACGCCCTCCACTAATAATCTATACTGACCGGCACACAGCCCCGAAACCGCATTACCGATGTCGATGTCTCGAATACCTGCCAAAGCAATTCTATGGACTGGGGTTTTGTACCTGATGCTCGTTTTCGCATTCTTGGCAGCACTCACCTTAGTGAACAAAATCCCCAACGAACGAATCTTGAAACACGTTCGGGGTTCATTCTCACACGAGAATTACCGTTACTCGCTTACGGGAATCACGAAAATGGATCATTTCACCGAGTGCATCGTCCTGACGATGGGCCTCTCGGATTCTGCTTCAAACATGGGTTCACTGACCAGGAGTCTATTATCACCAACGGTGGGCCAATGTGATCGGACCCGAGAAGCACTGCTGCGGTCCGAAAAGCACGGCTTCAATTACTGGCGTTTCTGGCACGGCTACCAAATCGTCAGCCGGCCGGTACTTTACTTTACGGATGCGCATGGTCTCCGGTTAATCTGTTTCCTGATCTTTTCTCTGTCTTACCTGCTCATGTTCCAGTCGATTCGGACCAACATCAATTTCAGTTTCTCAATGATTTCTGCCCTGACGCTTTTAGTCGCGCCCTTGTATTCCCAGCTATACTCGATCCACTACAGTCTCGTCTGGGCTTTGGGTTTCTCGCTGGCGGCATTTTTGTTGTATTCGGCCAGGCAGGTGGGCGAAATATTTAAGCGATACTATTTGTGGATGTTTGGCGTCGTAGGGATGCTCACTGCATATTTTGACCTACTCACTAATCCATTGGTTACCTTGACCATCCCTTTATTGGTGCTTTACTGGAAAGACGATTGGCCAGGGAAAAAGCAATCGCGGCCAGCTTGGATGACGGTACTGATGATCGTGACGGCATGGTCTGCAGGATATTTCAGCTGTTGGGGCGCAAAGTGGATACTCGCCTCATTCGTATTGGAGCAATCTGTTGTATTAGAAATCGGTAGGAAAATCGCTTGCAGGTTAGGCAGTGAGTATTGTCCGGATGAGGATATTCCTGTTACAGCATTGAACAGTATTCTCCGCAACCTCTACTACTGGAAAATCGGGATCTTCGCGGTGCTGTCTCTGGCTGCAGTTGCGGCATTGAAAACTGTACATCGAGCAAAAGGATTGGTGCATGGCAGGCGTCAGTTTGGAAACACTATGACTTTTCTGATTATTTTTCTGCTTCCATTCGCATGGCTGGCGCTTGCCAGGAATCATTCCACCATTCACGCGTGGTTCGTTGCACCAATACTCTACCCGAGCTTCGCGCTCTTGATCGGTGAATTGTGGAGAACGATTCGGTCGCATCCGACCTATAACAAAAAGAAAGATATAGCCCCTGGAGCAGGAACCCATGGGTAATTGACTTAATTGGTGCCAGCAGTTCGTCTTCGTCGAGGTGCGTTCGCGTAACCACTTCCTTTTGCTTGGCCTCCTCTTCCCGCACTTCTTCCTTTT
>JAPUIL010000786.1 GCA_027297085.1 Verrucomicrobiota bacterium
ATGGCCAGGGTGGGGGTCTGGACACGGCCTACGGTTGCAACCTGTCCGGCTCGTGATCCGAACATGCGTTTGGTAATGGCGCGAGTGCCGTTGATGCCAACCAACCAGTCGGATTCGCTCCGGCAGCGGGCCGCATGTTGCAAGGGTAACATTTCCGCGCCTTCCCGCAAATTCTCGAATGCATCACGAATGGCATTGAGCGTCATGGGAGATAACCAGAGCCGTTTGAGTGGTTTCTTGCACTTGGCCAGCTCCACTATGTAAGTAAAAATCAGCTCACCTTCGCGCCCGGCGTCACAGGCATTGATGACCGTTTCCACATCGTTGCGGTTTAAGAGTTTTTTTAACTCCTGGAATTTCGGCTTGGTGCGGGTGATTGGTTTGAGGTCAAACTTGTCAGGCACGATGGGCAGGCTTTTCAAGCTCCAGAACTTCAACTTCTTGTCGATGTCCTCCGGCATAAAAAGCTCCACCAGGTGACCTATGGCTGAGCTAATGATATACTTATCATTCTCAAACCAGTCTCCATTTTTTGGGACTTTGCCAAGGGCATTAGCTAAGTCCCGAGCTACACTGGGTTTTTCCGCTATGATGAGGCTTTTCATTCTATTTTAGTATAGGAGTGTGTTAGGCGGTGACTTTTGTGGCTTCGATCGCCTGGTCAAGGAATCCGAGGTATTCTCTTATAGATGCCTCCGTTTCGTTGCCCATGTTGTTTATACGAAATGTTTTTCCTTTGATCTTTCCGTAGCCCTGATCCATCTGGGCATTAAAATTTTCCCGCAGGTAATTGTTGATAGACGGGATGTCGAGAGAACCGTCGTTGCTCACACAGGACAACGATACTGACTCATAGCCGGCTTCGGGAAATAAGCTGAGTCCCCTATCTCTCACCCAATCTCGGACCAGGCTGTTTAGGAGACGGTGCCGTGTGTAACGGGCCTCTACTCCCTCCTGGTTGATCACCGCCAACTGTTGTTTCAGGGCGAAGATGTGGGAAATAACAGGCGTGCTGGGGGTCATGCCCTTGTCGTGATTTTTTTTAAACTCGTGGAAGTCGAAGTAATAGCCTCGATCCGGCACCTTGCTGGCGCGTTCCAGGGCGCGTTCACTAATTGAAAGTAAGGCCATACCAGGAGGAAGAGCCAACGCTTTCTGAGAACCCGTCAGCAACACATCGATTCCCAGGCGATCCTTTTCGATCGGTAACACAGTGAAGGAACTCACGCAGTCGACAATAGAAATGACGTCTGGAAATTCCCGAAGCACTGCCATGATTTCCTCCAGAGGATTCATGGTACCAGTGGAGGTTTCATTGTGGATGAGAGTGATGGTATCGAAATCGCCAGATTCCAGTTCCCGGCGGATATCTTCGGGTTTTACCGCCACACCCCACTCGTAGCTCAAGGCTCGAGCATTCTTGCCGCAACGCTTACTCACATCGAACCATTTGTCGGAAAAGGCGCCCGACATACAGTTAAGTACTGCTTTTTGGACCACATTGCGCAGGGCCCCCTCCATCACGCCCCAGGCGCTGCTGGTACTTATAAATACAGGATCCTCGGTATAGAAGAGTTTTTGCAGATCCGGTTGAATCGACTGATAAAGGTCGACGAATTCTGGGCTGCGGTGTCCGATCATGGGCGAAGCCATGGCCTGAAGGGTTTCCTCAGACACTTCGACGGGGCCTGGGATGTATAGTCTAAAACTCACAGCGGTCTGGCATACAGGTTCTTTGGTATGTTCCTGCCGGAAAGCCCGACAGAAAAATTACCTAAAAAGGTTAGTCGGCATTAGTTCGTCAATCACGGAGTTTCAACACCCGCTAAAAACTTCACTTTTGGAAATTGAATAGGCGGCCTTGGATGGTTTTTGCTGATGTAGGGGATTTACGATTTAGGTCTTGAGGTTTTCTTGGCATCAGAGAAGCCTGTTTTGTCTCGTTAATCATCCCTGCCTGCTTTTGATTTCTCGTTTATGCTGAAACGCTTGTACACGCGTGTGAGTCAATCCTATGAACGTTTTGCGCAGTTTGCGGAAGACGTCATAACGGATCGGCGGCAGGGCAAGGGAGTGGCTGTTTTTGCGGGGTTCCTCAAAGCCCTTTCTTTTTTGTTCAGCGGGCTGGTGCAATTGAGGCTCTGGTTGTATGAACACCGGATCATGCGTACACGCCACCTCGGATGTCTGGTTGTGGTCGTGGGCAACCTTACAGTGGGTGGAACCGGAAAAACCCCGGTGGTTGAGAAATTTGCCCGTTCCCTGGCGTCTAGAGGACGTCGGGTAGCAATTCTCAGCCGCGGCTATAAAAGTAAACCTGTACCATTCTGGAAACGCTGGTTTCGGCAAATCTCTCATATGGGGGATCCTCCACCCAAAGTGGTTAGCGATGGGAAAACGGTCCTGCTCGATTCCGAAGAAGCCGGAGACGAACCCTTTATGTTGGCGAACAATTTGCCAGGAGTGATGGTCTTCGTAGACAAGAACCGTGTGAACGCAGGCTCGTACGCGATCCGCAAATACGGGGTTGATACCCTTATTCTGGACGATGGTTTTCAATACCTGCCTCTTAAGGGCCGGCTGAATCTTCTGCTTGTGGATAAGACCAATCCGTTCGGCAATGGTCAGCTACTTCCCCGGGGAATACTTCGTGAGCCCATCAAGCACCTCAAGCGGGCTTCCTATGTATTTATCACCAAGTCAGACGGTATATCTGATCCTGTTCTGGAAGAAACTATCCGGGCGCACAACCCTTCCGTCGATATCATCGAGTGTGCCCATCGGCCTCAGTACCTCCAGGAAGTAGATTCAGGAGAACGACGCCCGTTAGCCGATCTCGAAGGCAAACGAATCGGTGCCTTCAGTGCGATCGCTGACCATTTTAGTTTTGAGGGTTTTTTAAGGCGTTATGGGGCGCAGGTTATGTATACGCGTCGTTTTCTCGATCACCATCGATTTACGGAAGAGGAATTGACACACCTCTTTGAGCAGGCAGAAAAGGAAAATCTGGATTTTATGGTAACGACCGAGAAAGACGCAGTGCGCATTCCCAAGAATTTCCCAAAGACCATTCCTCTATATTTTTTGAGGCTGGAAATCGATATTCTATCTGGGGATAAAGATTTTGAAAAAGCAGTTTCTCGTATTTGTTTTCCCGAAAACAGAAGTGAGGTTCCGTTCCGGCCCTCCAGCAATGGCAAATCCTCAGGATAAATTGAAACGCGCTTTTGATTGCGCTTTGGGCATACAATCTTTCAAAAAGAACGTTTTATAATGGCTACCATATCCAATCCGTCAAAAACACAGGATCTCGAGATTAAAGATGCGCAGCTCATCTTCAATTCTGTGTGGAATCAACTGGAAGCAGAACTCGAGCCTGAAAACCTCCGCTTTCCTAAAGAACTCATCTGGTTAAATGGAGCGCCTGGCTCCGGTAAGGGCACCCAGACGCAGTTCATCATGGAGTTCCGCGATGTCACCGAAGGGCCGGTGGTGGTGAGTGATCTCCTTACCAGTCCGCAGGCGCAGGAGATGAAAGATGCCGGAATTATGGTGGGCGATACCGAGGTACTTTCCTTGGTGCTTAACGAGCTACTCGATAAGAAATATGAAAGTGGAACGGTGGTTGATGGATTTCCCCGCACCAAGGTGCAGGTGGAATGTTTGAAACTGCTCTATCAGAAGTTGCGAGCTTTGAGAGCCCGGTATTATCACACTGAGCACCGAAAAAATTTCCCCAAACCAATTTTCCACATGATGGTGCTGTTTGTGGATGAGCGTGAGAGTGTGTTTCGTCAAATTCGACGTGGTGCGCAAACTCGCGAGCATAACAAAAAAGTGCTTGCTTCAGGAGTCGGTGAGCTTTTGGAAGAACGCGTTACTGATTTCGATGAAAATTCCGCCCGGCGCCGTTACCGAACCTTTAAGGAAGGCACTTACGAAGCGCTTAAAAACCTTAAGCAGATTTTTCACTACCACTATATAAATGCCCATGGCACGGTGGAAGATGTGCAGGAAAGCATCGTGCGGGAAATGCGTTACCAGAGTTCACTTGAGCTGGGTGAAAAGACTTTTGACCGATTACGTGTAATTCCTATCTCAGAGGAAATAGTCCGTCATGCCCGTCAGGATTTGGTGAAACGGTTGGACGAATATGCCGAACACCACGAGAGCCTCTTCGAAGAGGTCACTCAGCATATCAATGAGAAATTCATGCCTATCATTATTCTGCATGCTATTTCCGGCATGGCCTTGATCAACTCGGAGGATGAGCTCTTCTGCGATCCTCTGGCCCTGCAAATGCTCCTCGATGTTTTTTCCGAGCGTGGCTACCACACGTCCATCGATATTCGGAAGCTGGATGTTCCCGCCAAAGTCGACTTAAAAACTGGGGTGATTGAGTTAATCACCAAGCGAATGTATAAATTCCAGGTTCGCTACCAGGGCAGTGAGATCCGCCGAGGCTAGTGCTTCGGTATTGGGCGGCTTTTTTTAATACGCAAATAAACATGGATCCACGTTACTTCGACCTCGCAAATGTACTGACTGGTCATTCCACCCAGGTAAAATCCGGTGACAAAGTTCTGATCGAGTCTTTCGACGTGCCTGACGAAATGGTGATCGCCCTCATCCGCACTGTACGTTCCAAAGGTGGCACGCCATTCGTTTCCCATTATCACGCCACCGTTACACGTGAGCTTTTGATGGAATCCACAGATGATCAATATGCTTACGATTCTGAAATAAAGCTTCAGCAAATGCAGGGTGTGGATGTGTATATCGCTCTGCGTGGAGCCAACAATATTTTCGAAACGTCTGACGTACCGGGTGACCGAATGCAGACGGCCCTGAAAAACTATCGTCCTGTGCAGGACTACCGGGTTCAGAAAACCCGTTGGGTTGTGCTGCGCTGGCCAACTTCAGCCATGGCCCAGCAGGCCCAGATGAGTACCGAAACCTTTGAAGATTTTTACTTTAGAGTTTGTACCATGGACTACGGTCGCATGATCGAAGGCATGGAGTCGCTCAAGGAGCTGATGGACAAAACAGACAAAGTGGAGATCAAAGGGCAGGGGACTGACTTGCGTTTTTCCATCAAAGACATTGAGGCAGTTACTTGTGGTGGCCTACGCAATATACCTGATGGGGAAGTGTTCTCCTGTCCCATTAAAAACAGCGTGGAAGGTTTTGTTCAGTTCAATGCTCCTACCGTGTATCAAGGTTCTTCTTTCGACAACGTGCGGTTGGAGTTTGAACAGGGCAAAGTCATTCAGGCCACTGGCTCTGATACGCAGCGCTTGAATGAGATTCTGGATACGGATGGTGGGGCACGTTTTATCGGTGAATTTGCACTTGGATTTAATCCCCATATCACACGCGCTATGCGGGATATCCTCTTCGATGAAAAGATTGCGGGCTCTTTTCACTTCACCCCGGGCCAGGCTTACGAAGAGGCAGACAATGGCAACCGTTCACAAGTGCATTGGGACATGGTGTGTATCCAGACGCCCGAATTTGGAGGGGGTGAAATCTGGTTCGATGGAGAACTGATTCGTAAAGATGGTCTGTTTCTTTCCGAAGAACTTCAAAAATTGAATCCCGATTATTTACTGGGAAGTTCCTGAGCACTGTATGATGAAAGCTACCGTAGATCCTTCCATCGCGGACTTTATCCAATCCCTGCCCAAGACAGAGACTCATCTGCATATCGAAGGGGCTGTTCCCTGGGAACTATTGCAGGAAACCTTCCCGGGAGAATTTGAATCTATTCCTGAAGCCTGGGCTCCTGATTTTCAATACAAGTCGTTCACTCAGTTTGAGGATGAAGTCCTGTCTTACGCTTACCGATACTACACCTCGCCCGAGCGATATCACGAATCTGCTAAGCGCGTTTTTCAAAGTCACCTCGATCAGAACGTGCGCTACGTGGAAACAAGTTTCCATCTGGGCATACTTGAAAGAATTGGTGGCGCTGGACCTGATATTGTTGATGCTATTAAATCCGCTGTGCCTGAGGGTCTGGAAGTTCGGCTTTTTATGGGGATGCTACGCAATCACTATCAGGGCGACCTCATTCCACTAATGGATGAAATCCATACCTGGGAAGGACTAGACGGTATCGACATGCACGGCCACGAAACCATTCCCTGGGCCGCCTGGGCAGGTGACTTGTGGCAGAGAGTCCGCGAAGCGGGAAAATTTACAAAAAGCCACGCCGGGGAGTTTGAAGGAGCCAAGGACGTCAACACGGCTTTGGACCTCCTTGGAACCAGGCGGATCCAGCATGGACTTGGCGCCGCCTACGACAAAGCAACCTTTCAACGCTTGCTGGATGAGGAGATCGCACTCGACATGTGTCCGGTAAGCAACGTGAAACTTCGCTCGGTAGAAAATGTTAAGAAGCACCCCATTCGCGAATTTTTCGATGCAGGCGTAACTGTCACGGTCAGTACCGACGATCCCACCGTGTTTGGCAATGACCTGGTGCACGAATACGATTTGTTGATGTCACACCTCAATTTTACCAAAAAGGAAGTAATTCAAGTTGCGCGGAATGGATTTCAAGTGGCGTTAGTGGAAGATAGCACGCGCCATGCATGGCTTTCTGAATTGGATCAGATTGAGCTGACTCTGTAACCAGTGGCCCTATGATCCAGACGTTCGAAGTTGAAGCCGGTTCGGAAAAAGTCCGGGCGGACAAATGGATCAGCGGAAAGATTCAAGATGTTAGCCGCAGCCTCATTCAAAAGTCATTTAAAGAAGGCTTGGTGAAGATGAACGGGAAGGTGATTTCCAAGTCCGTAAAACTTTCAGCTGGAGACGTCATTGAATTCCAATTTCCGGAAGTAAAACCACTCGATTTGACTCCAAAGGATATTCCCCTCAAAATTCTATTTGAAGACGAGCACATGTTGGCGCTCGATAAACCATCTGGTTTGGTGGTGCATCCAGGCGCCGGAACAGATGAATCTACGCTCGTGCACGCGCTTTTGCATTACTGCAAAGGTCAGCTTAGTGGCATAGGCGGAGTGGAGCGACCCGGAATCGTCCACCGTCTCGATCGTGAGACAACCGGAGTAATGGTGGTTGCAAAGACCGACATTGCTCACCGCATTTTGGCGGAAGCTTTTGCCGAAAGAAAAACGCAGAAGGAATATTTGACTTTAGTCGCTGGCGTCCCCGATCGATTGTCGGGCAGCATCTTAAAACCCATTGGGCGCAACCCAAACCATCGCCACAAAATGACCGTCCGCGACGATGGTAAACCAGCTCACACCGATTGGGAGTTTCTTGGCGATCGTCCAGGGCCCATTTCCTTACTCCGTTGCATCATCCATTCAGGTCGCACTCACCAGATTCGCGTGCACCTCTCAGATATGGGATTCCCTCTCCTCGGCGACGAAGTGTATGGCTACCGCCCAAACCGAGTCGAACTTGAGCATCATCCAGATCGCACTATGCTCCACGCCTACCGACTTCGCCTAAAACACCCTGTTACCGGTGAAATGCTGGACTTGCTGACACCTCCACCAGTAGATTTTGAAGAGCAATTCCCTGATTGGAGTGAGCAAATTCAAAAAAATGACCAAGACCAGTGGAGGGAGTAATAGGGCTAAGCTTTGGCCGCTTTCAATACCTCAACATCTACGAATTCGGTCACTGAGATATGGG
>JAPUIL010000787.1 GCA_027297085.1 Verrucomicrobiota bacterium
CGACGGCCCTGGAGGTAAGAGAACGCGGGCAAACTTTCTGTTTAGTTCCCCGGATCTGGCCAACTGGGAATACCTGCATCCATTCATCGAAAATGACCGTTATTCCATGGTTGGCGATGACGGAGCTTGTCCCTATTTTTGGCCCATCGGCGACAAACATATCCTGATTCATTACAGCCATACTAATGGTGGCAAATACCTGTTGGGTGATTACGAAACGGACCGTGACAAATTTGTGGTTACTGAAGGAGGCGATTTCAACTTTGGGCCCTTTGGGCCGGCAGGTGTACATGCGCCTTCGGCTACTCCGGATGGAAACGGTGGGGTTATCGTGATCTTTAACATGAATCCAGCCAAGCCAACCAAGGGCTGGAACCAGATCATGACTCTGCCCAGGCGTTTGACTCTCCGGCCGGATGACACTTTGAATAACCTGAATATCGAGCCTGCCGGGTCTATTGAATCATTACGCTATGATCACCATCAGGTAAAAGATTTGAAACTGCCCGCCAACGAAGAGGTGGTCTTGAAAAACATTCATGGCAATGCCATGGAGCTCGTAGCAAAAATCGATCCTGGAAAAGCAAGTTCAATTGATTTGAATGTGCTCCGGTCTCCCAATCGTGAAGAAGTCACCCGGATTCAATTTCTGCCGGAGCGGGGCTACCGGCACAGGGAGTGGGGAAGACAGGATAAGCGAGCCCGTAATTATAATAGCGTGATTTCGATCGACTCCTCTTATTCATCCACCAGTCCCGATGTTTTAGCGCGTCTGCCCGAAACGGCACAAGTATATCTTGAACCTGATGAGTTGGTCGATCTTCGAGTATTTATAGACCGCAGTGTCGTGGAAGTTTTTGTAAACGGAAAACAATGTGTAGCCGTGCGCGTGTATCCGGATAGAGATGACAGCACGGGAGTCTCTCTTCGCGCTCAAGGCAACGACGCAAGATTGATCTCACTCGATGCCTGGCAGATGAAAAATATCTACCAGTAAGGTGGGGGAGTGGACCCATTTGGATTCTAAAATATTAACCGCAGAGTTCGCTGAGAACGTAGAGATTTATTCCTCATATTCGTTTACAATCCTTTTGATTCCATCCTTGAGGAGTTTGACGTTAAAGTTTATTAGATAGCCCAGGGTACACCCTGATAACTTTAAGTAAGTCAGAAGCTGGGCAATGTGAATGTTGTTGAGGTGGTCAACGACTTTAAGTTCGAGTATGACTTTTCCTTCTACTAGAACATCGATTCGATATCCCTCATCAATTTCCAATCCTTTGTAATGAATGGGTTGCTTTCTTTGTCTTTCGACCTGGATACCTCTTAGAACCAACTAATGGATTAGACACCTTTCGTATGTGCTCTCCAATAGTCCCGGTCCGAGGACTTTATGGACTTCTATGGCCGCTCCAATAATTTTTTCACTCAATTCTTTCATAATTTCTCTGCGCTCTCAGCGAGCTCTGCGGTTAATTATTTTTAATTACTATTCTAATTAGGCCATATGGTTTAATTAGGGGGTCGAATGCAAGGAATTGACCTGCCACTTTTTGAAGGTTGATCTCAATGAAAAGACGACTCAGGAAATCAGGATCTGTAATATATTGAGAGAATAGATAAACCGCAGAGGACGCTGAGAGCGCAGAGAATAAATTTATTTTGAAACTACTAAACACGCAAAACGGCGCGAAAGAATACTAGCGTCCATGTACCCGAATTTCATTCAATATTTCTATTAAAATTCTGTGAGTAGTAGAGGATGGCGGAACCATAAAGTGCTGATTGAGCACGCCGAAATTGGCAGCAAGCTACCTCCTGAAGTTAGAGATGCGAAACGAAGTGAGGAGTGACCTTCCGACTTCGCCTGGTAGGCTTCGAAGGACACGTGGTCGCGAATAACACATCATCGATGTCCGTTCAGCCTTTGCTGAAAAAAAAGATTGTTAGTTGATAACGAACATTTTTTCGCGTTGTTTTGCGTGTTTCGTAGTTTAAATTTTCTCTGGACGGTCAACCGGCCAAACCGTTTCATGGCTTTATCTACCGTCGGCGCCGACCTTTCTTCATTCGTTAATCATAATTCTTAATTTATCTATGTCTGACTCCCAAGCATCCAATCCGCGTCTCTTTTTCTGGGCGCTCACATCGGCACTAGCCGGATTTATTTTTGGTTTTGATACCGTGGTCATCTCCGGTGCTGAACAGACCATCCAGGAATTGTGGGGTTTGGGAGCTGGTATGCATGGGCTGGTTATGAGTATGGCGCTCTGGGGCACCGTCTTGGGAGCTATTCTGGGTGGTTGGCCCACCGATAAGTTTGGACGGAAGAAGACGTTGGTTTGGGTGGGTGCTCTGTATTTTGTGTCGGCAGTTTGCTCGGCCTTGGCTCCCGAAGCAATTACCTTGATGATCGCCCGGTTTATTGGGGGCGTTGGGATCGGTATTTCCACAGTAGCGGCACCCCTTTACATTTCCGAAATTTCCCCTGCTGAAAAACGAGGCCGGCTCGCCGGTATGTTTCAATTCAACATCGTCTTCGGTATCCTCATCGCCTTCCTTTCAAACTTCCTTCTGGGAGGGCTGGGCGAAAATGCCTGGCGCTGGATGCTGGGTGTCGAGGCGGTCCCCGCATTGATCTACATGGTTTTGTTTTTCTTACCGATCAGCCAGCGAGGGCTTTCTGGAATGCTGAAACACAAAACCAAGTAGATCAATGCTGGGTGTCGAGG
>JAPUIL010000788.1 GCA_027297085.1 Verrucomicrobiota bacterium
ACTCCTACTTCAACCTCTCAGGCGCCGGTAATGGAACGATCCTGGATCACGAGCTGATGCTCGCCGCCGAACACTACACTCCGTTGGACGACACCGGTATCCCGTTGGGTCGCATCGACCCCGTGGCAGAGACCATGGGGAATAACAAGTTCAAAATAGAACTAAGAGATTGATAGAGCCACCGACAGTCGTTGAGGCGGAAATAGACTTGGTACCTATTTAATAAGTCAATCGGCCTTGGCCTCTTGTAATTTTTTCTGGATGAGTTTTTCGACGCTTCTCATTCTACCTATGAGCTCTTCTGAGAGAACGAGACTTTAGTTGTGCAACTCCGTTACCTCTGTTAACTCCAATTCAATGCACCCACTTTTTTAAAAGGCTTCTGATCCCACTAAGACAATTATCGGCGCAGCCTTTGAAGTACATCGTCAAAAAGGTCCGGGCCTGATTGAGTCCATTTACGATTGGTATCTAATTAAAGAACTCGAAATTAGTAGAAGGACTTCATCGCCATATCCTTCCGGGAGCCAATTCGCCTTAACTTTGAACAAGAGGAAACCGAGAACACAGAGAATTCCGTCTTTAAATTTCTCTCTCAGTTACCTCTGCGACCTCCTGTTGAAAAACATGTATAAATGACGATGCATAGTATCTATAAGCAACCTCTCCTGCATTTTCTGCTCCTCGGCGGTCTGCTATTCGTCCTGTATTCGTGGATTGGTGACAATGACGATTCCAACCAAATTAAGGAAATCGTAATTACGCCAGGTCGTATCGAAACACTGGCGGTGACTTATGAAAAAGTCTGGCAGCGGCCACCTTCGGAATCGGAGTTGGAAGGGCTTATAGACAACTTCGTCATAGAGGAAATTTTCTACCGGGAAGCAAAAGCCATTGGCCTTGATCAGGATGACACCATTGTGCGCCGGCGCATGCGTCAAAAGATGGAGTTTATTACCACGGATTTGGCTGAGCAGCTCATACCAACCGAAGAAGAACTCATGGATTACTTGGAAGAAAACAAGGAATCCTACCGGATCGATCCGGTGATCAGCTTTAACCAGATCTACCTGAATCCTGACCAACACCAAGAATCGATCGAACAAGATGTGCAAAATCTATTGACCACGTTAAACAGCCAAATTCATCCGGCAAAGATAGAAGAGCTGGGAGATCGCATCATGCTCAGCACTACGTTTGAGAATATGAAGTTATCTGAAATTGATCGCCTTTTTGGAACAGGTTTTGGAGCCGCGCTAACAGAAGAAAGCACCGGTTCCTGGCAGGGACCCATCGAATCAGGCTATGGTCTCCACTTAGTATTTGTCAGCCAACTCGTCGAAGGAAGATACGCTAAGCTGGATGAGATAAAAGAGTCTGTTACTCGTGACTGGACCTCCGCTAATACCCGGGAAACGAATGAGCGCTTCGTCGAAGCCTTGAAAAAGCGTTACACGATAACCATCCAGAAAAATTAGGTTTTATGGTTCAAGGTTCACAGTTCAGTTGTTTAATAATAGAAAAAATATTAACCGCGAAGAACACGAAGGGACACGAAGAGTTTTCTAAATCAAGTCCTCGATATCAAAAACACTTTCCTTTGAGGCCTTGGATTCATTCGACCATGCTATTTAGCTCAGTGAGAACCATCTCGCTCTTCGTGTTCTTCGTGCTAAATTCTTCTCTCGATTCAGAGGCTCACGAATCTCGGCCCGGCTACCTCGAGTTGAAGCAAATTAGTGAAGAGGAATACGCCGTTCTCTGGAAAGTCCCCGCTCGCGGTTGGGATCAGCGACCCTCTCTCAACCTACGGTTTTCGCACGACACCCGCTACCTTTCACTGCCCACTCCAACCTTCATCAACGCCGCCTTTGTCGAACGATTCACGATCCAACGACCTGGTGGACTTACCGGATCCGAGATCTATATCGAAGGACTTTCCCGAACGTTAACCGATGTGCTGGTGCGTCTGGAACACCTGGATGGAATCACCCAAACCATTCGGTTATCACCGGATAATCCGTCTTTCATCGTAGAATCCGCCCCAGGCTCGTTTGAAGTTTCCCAAACCTATACCCTACTGGGGATCCAGCACATCCTCGAGGGAATCGACCATTTACTATTCGTGGCTTGCCTCCTTCTTGTCGCTGGAATGGGACGAAGACTACTGATCACCATTACCGGTTTCACTCTCGCTCACTCTATCACCCTGGCACTCGCTACACTCGATGTTGTTCGAGTCCCCGTGCCACCCGTCGAAGCAACCATTGCTCTAAGCATCGTCTTTCTGGCAACCGAAATTGCTCGAAGAGACAAAGACGGACTTACCTACCGCTACCCTGTGGCCGTATCCGTATCCTTCGGACTCCTGCATTGTTTCGGCTTCGCCGCCGTGCTCAATCAGATAGGTCTGCCGCAAAGTGATCTTCCCCTGGCTCTACTCTTTTTAAATGTAGGTGTGGAAATCGGACAGCTCCTATTCATCGCAGCGCTCTTAATTGTATACAAACTTCTGATACAAACGCTAATGACTCTGACAAGGGCTTCCATTGGCCACGTCTTCACCCTGGCGAAATTGGAGCGAATCGCAGCCTATGTCATTGGCACTGTAAGCTCCTACTGGATGATAGAGCGCATTTACGGATTTTGGAGATAGCGCGTAAGCGCAATGGAGGGACTAGTGTCAGGTGTCGAGCGCACGAAAAGAAACTTCAAATCAATATCCCTCGAACTTCCTCAAACCTTGAACCCCTGTACCGAGGTTTCTGGGCTGACACTTCTATAAGCGAAGCGCAAAATAACACCACTGAACCGTTGAACCCGTGAACCCTGGTTTCCGGATCCTCTCTTGACAATTTTCAAAATTATGGTCTATATTGGTCTACTTTTTCACACAGATGAAATACAAGAAACTCAATACTCCGGTTTGGTTGGTCAGCGAGGCAAAGAGCCAGCTTTCGGAGATCCTGCGCTGCGCGCGGACCCGGGGACCACAGATAATCGGTTCTCGCAATCAGTGCGTAGTTGTATCCAGAGAAGAATGGGAGGAAAAGATACAAGCCACCAAACCGTTCTCATCTTGGCTGGTGGATAACTCTCCCGGAGTTGAGCTAGAGCTGCCCAAACGAGGGCAGAGCAGCTCGAGATCTGTTCCGTTTCACCAGGACTGACGTAGAGGATGAGTGTGCTTTTAGACACGAATGTTCTGTCGGAACTGGCTCAGCCACTCCCTGCCAAAACGGTCATCCAATATTGTCGAAAGACCAAGGCAGCCTACTTGTCGGTCATTACCATTCACGAACTGCTTTATGGAGCCAAACTGGTCAAGGCCAAGACGAAGCAAAAAAAGCTACTCACTTGGATCGACTTAATTCGGGTTCAATACGAACACTGCATTCTTGATATTACATTTGAAATAGTCGGCCGGTCTGCTGATCTCCGCGCCATAGCCGGCGGCAAAGGATGCGTTCTGCACATCGAAGACGCCCTCATAGCCGCCACAGCGCTTGAACATTCGCTGGATTTAGCGACACGAAACACAAGGGACTTTAAAACAACAGGCGTAACCTTGATCGATCCCTGGAAAGGCAAAACCAAATAATCGTGAGAAGGGAGATCCTGCAAAATAGCAGTATAAGTAGATAGAGAAGGGGAGGATCGAGTGTCCACCCTTCGATCTCCGAGTTACGGAGGGCAGGCAGGTGTCGAGGGACGTAATTACCACGAATTGCTTTTTCCACTCGACACTTGTCACTTACCACATTGTTCCGAGGCCAAAGACTGAACAGACCGGAACCGGTTCACAGTTTAGAATGTGCGGCGATGCTTATCGTATACTTTTGGTTCAGATTTTCTACTCACTTCTCGCTCCTCGCTTCTCACTCGTAATTCAACCTTCGAACAATCAACCTGGATCTATCTCTACTATGGGACAGGAGATGATCCCACTGCAAACGAGCTAGGAGAAACATCAAATAACAACGACATTCGCATATCCCTTGGGGTAGGTGTAGAGTTGTAACTCCGCTCGAACTTCAATTTATCCGCCAATTTATTTTAATCTGAAATGTACCTGACAAGTTTCAATGTCTTTCATTTCGGACATTCTCATAAGAGCTGAGTAAAACTCACTTACCTGGAATTCTCTTAACTCTATGGTATCCAATCCGAGTTCATCATCAGGAAGGGTATCTTGATCGTCTTCAAAATGAGAGGTGGACTCTTCTTGAGCGTCAATAGTTGCGTAGTGAGGTCGGCCGGCTTTCTTGCTCTTGTTTTTAGAGGAGAGTGATTTGAGTCTTCTTCCATTGACGCTGTCGCTTTAATCGGATTCTCCCATTTGTATTTGGAAGTTAAATACTTAGACACTGTAGACGCTTTGAATCCTTCATCCTTCGTTTCCGGAGCAGTTTGACCTGAAAGATGACCAGAGATAACCGGTAAAATCAGTAGGAAACTATGTTTGAATTTCATGAGTAGAACCGGAGCCAAATGTCGCTGATTTGCTTAGAAACAAAAGAGACCAAGAAGTTCTATGCCAGGGCAAACTTCTAAACCGAAATTCCTAATAACTTCCAATATACCATTTAACGGTCATCCTAATTATCAAAACCGGATCTCAAGTTTATTCTATTTGCTCGTACAATGCCGGACGCAAAACCGTTTGAGCACCGATTCATCGATCTCGATACCCAAACCAGGACCTTTGGGAACTTCCACAAAACCGCCCCGTTGTTCAAAGGCTTCAGAGGCCAACTCGTTTCGGATAGGATTGGGAGTCTGGTCGAATTCCATAACCGGTTCCTGTTCGTAAGGTCGAGGCGTATGGCTATAAGGACACGGTGCCAATGTAGAGGTCAAGCTGATGGTGGCCGAAATCATTATGGGAGAACCCCAGAGATGGGGATTCACCTGAATACCCATGGCATTGGCCATGGTTGCAATGTTTCTAAATTCGGAAATGCCACCCACCAGGTTTACATCGGGCTGAATGATATCGAGTGCCCGCCGGGCGAGCACATCTCTGTTTTCAAAACGGCCCCGTAGAACTTCTCCGCCTGCAACCGGTATGGGCTGTCCAGCTTTTACTTCCAGGTAAGCTTCTACATCGTTCGCCAGAACCGGTTCTTCAAACCAATGGATATTCAGATCGGCCAACCGGTTGCCGATATCAATGGCAGTATAAGCGTTGTAAGCTTTGTTGGCATCGACCATCAGGTAAATATCATCACCAATGGCATCGCGGATGGCCTTCACCCGTTTCACATCGTCGGGAACACTCAATCCGCCGACCTTGGTTTTCATGCCTTTGTATCCGGCTTCCACATACGACTCTGCTTCGGCAATCAACTTGGTTGGAAATTCGTCCTCTCTGTAATAGAGTCCGGTGGCATAAACCGAGACTTTGTCCCGAACCGATCCACCCAACAGTTCTGAAATGCTTCTCCCTGACGCTTTTCCGGCAATATCCCACAGAGCAATGTCGATGTTACTAATAGCATCGCCTCCAAATCCGCCGGTCGCATTATTGTTGTGGAGCATATAAAACATCTTGTGCCAGAGCTTGTTGATGTTCCGGGGATCTTCGCCAATCAGCGCGTGGGAAAAATAGTCGTGTATAACCGAGGCACTTGGATGTCCGCCCCCTTCGCCCCAACCAACGATACCATCGTCGGTAGTGATCTTGGTGACCAGGCCACCCCGTCGATTCGTCCAACCCATGGACCAGCCAAAGGGCTCGTCAATGGGACTTTCAATTATAAAGGTCTCTATGTTCTCAATTTTCACTTCAGTTACTTTCGATTCGGTTTGCTCCTGTCAGCTCAGTTTATACTGCATGACAGTGGTAAAGATCCAAGTCTTCAATGATCAGGGATTAACTCGATCAGGGCAACATGGTAAGGTTGACTTTGAAATGGGAGTGGTTCGTTTCACCGAATCAGGAAACAACCCATTTCCGATGGTCAGAATGGAGTGGACGTTATCACGACTCTCGAAAGAATAATGATGTTATGAGTTCCTGGTTTGCACATGAAACTGCCGTGGTGGATGATGGAGCCTCAATCGGCATTGGCACCAAGGTATGGCACTTCGCCCACATTTATGGAAAGGCGGTTATTGGTGAGGCTTGTATCCTTGGACAGAATACGATGGTGGCGAATGGTGTGACTCTGGGTAATAATGTGAAGGTGCAGAATAATGTGGCGATCTATACGGGTACCATCGTGCAGGATGATGTGTTCCTGGGTCCCTCCTGTGTTCTGACGAACATTTCTAATCCTCGATCACAAATTGTGCGCAGGAAACTCTATGAACAAACCCTTATCCGGAGAGGGGCAACCGTGGGTGCCAATGCCACCGTGGTGTGTGGCATTACCCTGGGGCGTTACAGCTTTATAGCCGCGGGTGCCGTGGTGACGAAAGATGTGGCCGATTATGCCTTAGTGGCAGGTGTTCCCGCAAAACAACAAGGCTGGATGAGCCGTCATGGACATGCCCTTAAAGCACCTGATGCCAAGGGCATCTATACTTGTCCGGAAAGCGGTCTGCGCTATTCCGAAGTAGACGGAGTGTTACGCTGCCTGGATTTGGACGAGGAAGATCCCTTGCCGCCCGGTCTTGGTCAGAGCGAAACCCCTTACCGCGACTATCATTAGGAAACAGGTCTAGCAAAAACTCATTCTTCATCCTTCTGCCTTCATCCTTTTTAATATGGACTTCATAGATCTCAAATCACAACAAGCACGGATAAAGAAAGCTATCGATCGTCGCATTGCTGCAGTGTTGGATCATGGCCGTTATATCCTGGGTCCGGAAGTACAAGAGCTGGAGCAGCGTTTGGCAGATTACGTGGAGGTAAAACATTGCGTTGCTGTATCCTCCGGCACAGATGCCCTGCTCATCGCCATGATGGCTCTGGGAATTGGATCTGGCGATGAGGTGATCACGGTGCCGTTTACATGGATCTCAACAGCCGAGATGATTGCCCTTCTTGGAGCTAAACCGGTGTTTGTCGATATCGAGCCGGACACCTGGAATATGGATCCTGCCAAGCTTGAAGCGGTCATCACTCCGCAGACCAGGGCGATAATGCCCGTATGTATTTTCGGGCAAACACCCGACATGACTGCCATTAACGAGATTGCTGCCAGGCACGGAAAACTGCCGGTGATCGAAGACGCGGCCCAAAGTTTCGGCGCGACCCACCATGGTCAGCGATCTTGCGGATTGTCCACTATAGGCAGCACCAGTTTTTACCCTTCCAAACCACTGGGTTGCTATGGCGATGGGGGTGCGCTCTTTACCGGAAACGATGAACTGGCAGAACGCGTGCGACACATTCGAATGCATGGTCAGACAAAAAAGAATCATCATCCGCTGCTGGGGATAAATGGAAGACTGGATACACTACAGGCCGCCATCCTTTTGGCCAAACTGGATATTTTCGATGACGAGATCGGGCTGCGTAATGAGGTCGCCCGCCGGTATAGTGAAGGCCTGGCCTGCCAGGTTGAGATAGACCTTCCTTGTGTTGCTGAAAGTAACACCTCCGTATGGGCTCAGTATACGATTCTCAACCCGGACCGGGATAGTTTGCAGAAAACGCTTTCCCGGCATGCGATTCCATCGGTAAGTTATTATACCATCCCTTTGCACTGTCAGGCGGTATTTGCTTTCCTCGGTCATCAACCCGGCGATTTTCCGGTCACCGAACGGATCTCGAGATTGAGCCTCAGTCTACCCATGAGTCCCTACCTTTCCAAAGAGGATATTGCCCAGGTTCTAAACTGCCTGGCCTGACTAAGTCCTCACATTTACCCATGCACGATCCGGATTCTGGAGTTTCAAAATGTATCGAGTTTGTCCTTACGGTGTTGTTGGGCTCCGATTGGCTGGAGAACGAAGACCTCAGAAAATTGATCCATTATGGCGATGCCGAAACCTGTCCGATTGGAGCGCGTATTATTATTCGCCGCGTAGATACGCTCTGGCAGTATGAAGGCGGACCGGTGCCGTTCGAATTACCGTTGGAAAAGTTGGAAGGAGTGCCTGTGTTATTTGGAGAAGCCACCCTGGAAAACAAGGCTGGAAAGCTCCTGGTAGGGGCGGATATTATCGCTTCGTCCTATTTCCTGCTGACGCGTTTCGAGGAGATCACCCCGCGGGAGTTGCGAGATCCCCACGGCCGTTTTCCCGGTGATGAGTCACTTCCATACCGGGCCGGGTTTCTAGACCGGCCGATTGTCGATGAATATGGTAATCTGCTTCGGTCGTGGTTGAAGCGTATAGGCGTTGCTCTTGAGGACCGTCCCAAGGAAGCGCGCAAGGTTTACTTGACGCACGATGTTGATATCCCGTATCGCTGGCACAAATTTACACCGGCCAGGCGGGAATCAGTCTGGCGGTTTAAACATCCGGGTAATGGTCCCTTCATGGATCCGATGCTCAACTTCCTCGGATGGAAGCAGAATGATCCCGAGGACTGCTTTGACTGGATGATTGAGCAGGATGCCAAGTTGCAGCAAGCTTGGGGGCGGGACCGGGTAGAGGTTATCTACTTCATTTTAACCGGCGGAACCGTTCTTCCGGATGGCAACTACTCGATCAAAAGTCGATTGATCAAACGGTTGATTAAAAAGCTGATTCGATCCGGTGCTGCCATCGGCCTGCATACAAGTTATGAAGCGGGGCAGCGACCGGAGATTATTGAAAACGAAGCGAACCGGCTGCGGGAAGTTTGCGAAGAAGAGATTACCCTGAACCGCCACCATTATTTAAGCTGCCGGGAGCCGGAAGACTTCGAATATTTGCTCAAGGCAGGTATCGCTCACGACTTTACCATGGGTTACCCGGATGTGGCGGGCTTTCGTCTTGGTACGTCCCGAGCCTTTTCCTGGTTTGATCCGGTGCAGAAAAGACAGACTGAATTGACTGTACATCCTATGACAGTTATGGAGGTAAGCTTGAACCTGAAAACCTATATGGGCTTCAACTACGAAGAGGCGTATGCCCATACAATGCACCTGATAGATCAAACCCGTCGCTGCAATGGTGACCTGAACCTGCTCTGGCATAACAGTAACTTGACCCCGGACCTTGCCGAGGCTGGAGGCTATCACCGCAACTTATACGAGAGAATCCTGAATGCCCTCGCAAACAAAGAGCCCGGCATGGAAAGGGCGGAGGGTGGTAGGTGAAGAAGCTCCTGATTATCGCACTTTGGGCACCTCCCTATAACAACATTGCAGCAAGGCGGACGGAGATGTGGGTGAAGCATCTACCCGATTGCGGTTATGAGCCCAAGGTTTTGACCCGGTATTTTGACGAGGAGCAACAAAAGGCCTATGATTTTGCGCACGAAACGCTCCCGCCAAAAGCTATGTCGAATGCTTATTTTGAAAAGCATGGCAGCGTTTACACCAACTATGAGGAGAATCGTTGGGCAAAGAGGATGATGAGAAACAAGCTGGGCCAGTTGATGCATTACGCTTATCCCCATCAGGTACATGCTTCCTGGTACCGGTTCGCCAAACGCTATATTAAGGAAACCGACTACAGGCCCGATCTGATTATCGCCAGCGTCGGTCCCTCCATTGCTTTGAAAATCGGTCGGTACGCGGCCCGCCACTTTCAATGTCCCTGGATTGTCGATTACCGGGATTACTGGATTTACCCCTATGCCTCCTATTATTCAGCGAAATGCTTTTTGCAGCGCCGGTTGTTACGGACGTGTAGCGGCTATGTCACGGTAACACCGGGTATTCAGAAAGACCTTGCGGAGCAGATCAGGCCACTGACAGTAAACTCGGAACTTGTGCTCAATGGAATCGATCCCGTCGAACAAAACATTTTCGACGAAGCGGATCGGGACTGGGTAAATACATTCAATGAACTCAAGGGCCGGTACGAACGGCTCATCCTTTACCCGGGAACCATATACCTGAGGCAGAATATGGAGTTTTTCCTCGAAGCGCTGGAACGGGCGAATGCGAGTAGGAGACGGATTGGTTTATGCCTCTGCGGTGCCATTGACCTCAAACGCTTTACCGGGCCTCCTTTTGTCCACCTTATTGGACCAGTGAGTAGGGCGACCAGTATGTATTTTCAAAGAAAAGCCGATGGTCTATTATTTCCAACACCGCGCGATAAGAGCGAATCTTGCTTTTCAGGAAAAATTTTTGAATTCATCGCCTCCGGAAAGCCGACCGTGGTCGGCCCCACCCCGTCCTGGGATTTTGAGGAATTCCTGAGTGACGTTAGCTCCGTTTCGGTGGTTAAAGATGACGCAGGGGTCGATCTATTCTTCAGAGAGCTGCCTGTCTCCAATTCGGCTTCAGATTCTGCAACGTCATATCCTGACAAGATTCTCGCCGTTCATAGCGTCCAACGCCTGGCAGGATTCCTGGACCGGGTGTTGGACAGGGCACCTTCAAAATAGTTAAAACTTTGAAAGAATAGTGAATGCTAATTGATTTGCGGTTCATCGTGCATTCTCCCTTCAGTTTTAGTGAGAAAGAAACAACGGGGATGTTTAGCAACAGGAGAATCGAATCATGAAAATCGATAATTGCCAGTATCCATCGAACGGAAATCTGTCGGCTGAGATAATGGAGGAGGCGCAGGCGGTTGCAATAAACTTTGTATCCATTTTAGACATACAAATAAAAGGCGCATTGCGGGTGCGGAAGCAGTAGGATAGCATAAGACTTCTATGCTGCAAGACGAGGAAGCCGGCCGCGAATTGGAGATGGAGCCTTGGCAGGAGCGGTTGCTGAACTGGGAAGACTCGTCAATATTCCGACTCATCATATCGATATGGTCTACGCCTGTACCAAACTGTTGGATACAATGATCCAATCGAAAGTGGATTAGTCAAAACCTGGACCGCCCAACCATCCATAGTTCCAGGGGCTGGCATGCATCATCTGCGAAGGCGAAAACCGTTCCTGATCGCGATGAGTTTCCGTAAAAGACGGCTCTTTTGGAAATAGGCTGGATTTTCTATGGTATCATAGAGCGCCAAGCGCCGCTCAACCTCTCGGCACCATAAGCATGAAATATCGCCGCACACATTTAGGGCTGGATTTTTCTTAAGCAGATCCACCATGACCCTCAAAATATCTTGAGAAGGTATCAGGAGGGATGCTCCTATGCCCACGTTTCCCTCCTTCACCAAACCTTGTCTTCTTAATTCCGGTACGAACTCCGGAAGCCTTTTAACACAGCCGCCTTTATCCCTGCGAATAAATAACTGTATTTCCCCGTTATCGTCCCTGTATCGAACACCGATTTTGAAAGGCACAAGGGTTAGTAGCCCCGCCAAGTATTGTGCTTCATGTCTAATGCCCACCAATTTGTCTCCTATTCCAATCGATAAAGTTTTACCCCTTAATTCTGCCAATCTTGAATAGGGCAAATAGGCTGTCGCGTTTTCATCATGCTCCCT
>JAPUIL010000789.1 GCA_027297085.1 Verrucomicrobiota bacterium
CAGTACTTCTTATCAGGAAAGGCGCCCATGCGAAAAACTCTCTCCTCGCTTAAATCAAAATCGACCCACAGGCACCCATCGAGCGCAGACCGAGGTGTCAGCTGAATGGGATCTGTGTAACCGGGTCGCAAATCCTCATCCGGAGTTACCCGAAGCCAGAATGATATGGTGCCGGCCCAATCTTCTGTTTTGTAGGGCAAATTATCCTTTAACTTATAAAACGTACGCGTTCCTTTAATGTCATCAGGAGGATTGAAGGACAGACAGTTCCCAAATTGGCCTTCGCCTTGAGTGACGCTCACTTCTTCCGGTAGTCCCGCACGGGTCCTTAATTCGGGTCTTACCGCAGTTGCCGTATACAGGACTGGATCACCGTTTGCAAAATCGGCATTCACGCCATTATCGAACGATGCATGGAAGGTAAGTGCGTCTCTGAGGGCTGATTGGGGATCCTCGCGTGGGTCGCAGGCGGCAATCATGAGGAGCAAGGGGAGAATGGCTGCAGATATGAAGTATTTTAATTTCATAGGAATATTTTGTCCTAATGGGGTTATTTCGCCCAGGTGGGAAACTCTCCCATCGAAGATCCGGTAACGTAGGGGAAAAAAACGTATAGGGCGATAATGGTAAAAACGATGGCGACCAGGTTGAGAAGCAGGCCAGTTCGAGCCATTTCCGCAATGCGGATTCGTTGGCTGCCAAAGACAACCGCATTGGGAGGAGTTGCAACCGGCATCATAAATGCCATTGAGGCAGATATGGTGGCGGAAATCATAAAAACCAAGGGGTGAACATGGATACTGACTGCCCAACTCGCCAGGATGGGAAGAAGCATGGACAAGGTAGCGACATTGGACGTGAGCTCAGTGAGGAAGGTCACGCTTATACAAATGATGATGACAAAGAAAAGAACCGGGAAAGTTCCCAGGGCTCTGAAAGATTGTCCGATATGTTCTGAAAGGCCGCTGGCGCCGAAGCCTGTGGCCAGTGCAAAACCGCCTCCAAATAGAAGAATGATTGCCCATGGAATCTTGGCGAAGACATCCGCTTGTAGAATCCTTCCAGGATCGTCTCCTTTCTTTGCTGGTAGAAAAAACAGTAACAGGCTCGTGGCAACTGCTACAGATCCGTCATCAATTTTGGAAAATTGCCCCCAAAGGTTACTCCATCCCGGAATAGTAAAACTGCCTAGGTTCAGGTCTTGACGAAATGTCCAAAGCGCCACGGTCGTCATGAATACCGCCAGTACCACCTTTTCCTCGTACTGTATGGGACCGAGGTCCTTCAATTCTCGCTGGATCAGAGAGCGATTGAGGGATAGCCCTTTATCGAATTTGATTAAGACTCGGGTTAACAGAAACCAGGTAACTACTAGCAGAGTTATAGAGTAGGGGAGCCCTATAATGAGCCATTGACCGAAAGTGATTTGAGGAGCATCGGGAAAGGATTCGTGAAAGATGCGCACAAACGCTAGGTTGGTGGGGGTTCCGACCAGAGTGGCCACACCTCCGATAGAGCACCCGTAAGCTATTCCCAGCATCAGCGCCAAGGTCAGCGAATGCGATTTATCCTTACCAAACTCTTCTTCCATTTTGGTAACGATAGCCAGGCCGATGGGCAACATCATCACCGCGGTCGCGGTATTCGATATCCACATCGAAAGAAAAGCCGATGCTGCCATAAAACCCAGTATTAAAAGATCAGCCCTGCGCCCGATGACGTAAATAATATTCAGGGCAATTCGCCGGTGCAGGTTCCATCGCTCCATGGACAGCGCAATGAGAAAGCCTCCAATGAAAAGAAAGATGATGGAGTTGACATAAGCTTTTGCGATCAGGCCACTATCAAGGATACCTGTCAGAGGGAAAGTCACTATTGGAATCAATGCGGTGGCTGACAAAGGAATTGCCTCCGATATCCACAGAATCGCCATCAATGCGGCGATTGCCGCCATCTTCCCTACTTCCGGCTGATCAGGTTGGGGATCGTAAAAAAGAAGCATGCCCGTGAAGACGGTCAATCCAAGTATAAGTCCAATTCTTTTCCAGGGTAGATTGCTCATATCTTAATAATTAGTAGACGGCAGCTTGGTTTGTTCATCTCGAACACATTTTTAAAAATCTATCTCAATCCAACAAGTATTATGGGTTGATAGGTGTTCCATCAATTTTCAAAACCGCGGCCTATTTGTCGCGCAATCGCCGATACTGTTTCCATTACTGTGGGTTCTGTTTCCGGTACAAACAAGCCGATAGTCGAATACAAACCCCGTGTCTCATAGCCGCCTTCAGACAGCATCTGCGTTGTTGGTAGATAACCGTAGACATCGTTGCAATACCCCGCGACCCACAAGTTTCGATGACCGATCGCCCGTTCTGTCAATTCCACATAACCAACGCAGGTTTCTCCACTCAAACCAACCAATGTAAGATCCTTGCCAAATCGCCACGCTGCGAATGGAGCGTTATAAACCTTGGGCGGTAATTTGCCATCCTCCAACATCGCAAGTACGCCAGTAGCATAGAATTTCTGAAAGCTTGCTCCCGTCCTGGCGATCTGTTCCAGCTCCGCCCTTGAGCTCATTTCCTTTAGCGGAAGATCCACGCGTTTAAGAGCTGTCCGAAGCGGTCCGTGCACCGGCTTCATTTTTTCACCCAGCACGCGCAGTACCTCTTCGCCCAATTTCTTGCCGTGTTCCTGCGCTAATTGTACCGTCCCACGCGGGTACGGCGCAGCATCGCCAGCGCATCCAAGCATGAACATCGCCTGTACTCCAGGTAGCTCCGATTGTAAATACATCTGGGCATATCCCGCGTAGTCCCCATTGATCTGGAGTCGCTGGTCTTTGATGGTCGTATTGTGTGCCGCCGCTCCGAACAGCGCTGCTATTGTCCTGCCCTCCGAATCCGCTACCCTCAGCACCGGAACAGAACGATCCGCCAGTCCAGCAGGGTTAACACCCAGTTTTATGCCATTATCGGTAAACTCTCGTCGGTTCATTACTGCGTTATCTACACCACGCCCGTACCATAACGAAGCCGTATCCAAATTGCTGAGCGCAGCAATTGCCACCTCCGCCGCTTTTTTTTCAAGCCAGCGCGTGTAAGTGGCTACACCTTCACGCAAGCCCTCTGGGAGATCGAGATTCATTTTTCGTTCCACCATCGGTCCGTTGTGGGTGTGCGACGCGTTCAGTAAAATGGACTGCCGCTTAATTCCTGTGGCCTTTGTAATTATATCGCAGATCGCTTCGGAAACATTGCCCGAAAAGCCGATTAAATCCGCCGTGATGATAACACCACGATTTCCTTCAATATCCTCCATAGCCATAGCCTTGGCGTACAGGCGTGTCCCTATACTTTCGAACGGTTCTTTCCGGTTTGCGTATCCACTCATAAGCATCGGCTGTGCCGGGGTAATGTCCACCGACGCCACACCCACCTGCCAATCAGTTTCGACTCCTTCAATCAACGCCGCAGAAAAGGCGATCAAGCCCAGAAGGGTTAATGCCTGTTTTAATATGCTCTTTGGTTTCTTCATAACTGCAATTTTTGGGACAGGTTTATCGTAAAGTTTTATCGTCGTAGCGTGACAGTTCAAGATTATCGGGCAAGACACCAATCGTAATATTGGCAAAAGTGAAGACTTCAGTCCCAGGCTCCAGATGACCGCCAAATGCTCGTTCGTCGTCTGCAAGAGTAATATGCGGATGTATCCGTCCATCCATTACCATGCCACTCATGCTTATGATATCCGCAGGATGCGTGGGGTCTCTCATAAAGAAGTTTTGCGATGGAAAATCGCGGTTGCTAACCCCGTGGACATGATAGCCGCGCACGGATCCAAAGGCGGAAAGAATGACCCCGTTCTGAATACCTTGTTCAGCGACCGCTTTATGGAGCCCTTCCAATAAATCTGTTTTGAATTTAAAGCGTACCAGAACGATTCGTTCGAACTGTGTGGATTGAGTCATTACATCTGGCACCGCGTCACTATTCGGCTTATTATCTTGTTCCGGACTGGTAGTCCTGGTGACCAGGGTCTGGGTTTTTTGTGCATAAGCGTTTCCCGCCAGTGAGAACAATAGAATCAGTATGAGGTAAGTTTTCATCTTAAAATCTTTACTTAAGTTATAGTTGATTGATTTTTAGTGTCCGGTTCTTTTTCTGCCAGCTTTTGAACCTACCAAACTCGTGTAAGAACGCGAAAAGAAAGTTTAGGAAAGTAGAAATGAGTTTTGTCGATGAACCTTGATCTCCTGAAAGCATGGATTTACCCTAACGTTTCAATCGCCTTCTAAGGGGCAGAGTTTATCCAATTATGAATCAGTTAGTTGTGGCGATTTATAGAACCTTAATAACCCTCACGGAAAGTGGCGTTCTAAAAAAGCCCTTTAGTAGGCTAAAAACGACAAGCGTGTTCCGAGACCGTAGGCCGACAAAACCGGATCCCACCATTGGGAGGCCGGGCCATAGCTGCGTTCCAGCCCGCCAACCACTTGGTCACGTAGGTGACTTCGCTCCCGCGCTTATTGGCTGACTGCGCCTTGCTCTTCTTCCCTGTTGTTCGCTTCGCTTCGCTGTCGGCCTTCGGCCTCGGTACTTGCTTTTTTGAAACAATAGGGTTTAGCCTGAATGGCACTCACTTAAGCGGTTTTTTGTCAAATATCGGAGCAAGACCGGCTTCGGGGTCATTCCTTGCAATCGTGCATGCCAATGCGGGATTTAAGGTTTGACCCCCTCGAAAGGAAATGGACCGTAGATTCGCTTATAA
>JAPUIL010000079.1 GCA_027297085.1 Verrucomicrobiota bacterium
GCCAAGTTGCGCAATTACCAGCCATAGGAAAACGGCATGGAGGATTTGATCGAGGCTGCACGAGAGGTCCAGGATTCCCTCGAGCTGACAGGGTTACCGTTCTGTTTCATAGGTGGATTGGCAAATCTGCATTGGGGAGAACCACGTCTTACTCAGGATCTGGATTTGACTGTTTTGTCAGGCTGGGGTCGCGAAGAAGCGGTTGTTGACAAACTGCTATCGCTTATACGGCCACGTTTTGATGACGCACGTGATTTTGCGCTAGAGAATCGAGTTCTACTGCTTAAATCCAACGGGGGAATTCCGATTGATCTGGCCCTCGGAGCGTTGCCGTTTGAGGAGGCGGCTACAGCCCGAGCACAAGATATCTTATTTGCAGACATTTCATTGCGAATCTGTTCTGCGGAAGATCTCGTGGTTATGAAGGCATTTGCCAACAGGCCTCGTGATTGGAGCGATATCGAGGGAATTCTGCTGAGACAAGCAGGTAAGCTGGATACCGATTACATTCTTAAGCAACTGAAAGCCCTCGCTCCTTCGAAACCAGATCAGCCGCTGATGGAAAGAATCAAGGAATTACTGGAGGAGGACCAATGAAAGATAAAAGCTGTGCTGCGTGGCGGTTGGTTTCACCTTTCCGTAATAAGTCCAGGTAGTGCTTTTCTGCCAATATCCGTTCTTGTCTACCTTTCTAATTTCGCTTGTATGTTCCTAGGAACCCACGCTCTCACTCTTCCAAATGGACAAAGACTCTCCTACTGAAACTCCTAAACCCTCGAACTCGAAAGACTCACCACAGGCCGGCCTCTCCGACTTCTGGGCCCCTTTTCGGAAGCGGAGCACTACTACAAGGAATCCATTCGACATGATCCATTGAACCCTGGTGTCAAATTAAGGCTCGCAAAAATTTATATTAACCGCCGGATGTGGGACGAGGCAGACGAATTGATCCTGCAAAACATACGAACGGTGGATCACGAAGGATTACAACATGCAACATATATTACCCAAAAGTCATGGAAGATGGCATCAGCTTATTCGCAGTACATTCAGTCAGCTGACAGAGCATCGTTCAAAAAGGCCGTCTTGGAAATTTCAGATGTCTCAAAAGAACAAGACCGGTTCTGGAAGGCAATGATCTTTAGAAATCTTAAAAATCCCCTTCAGGAAATAGGTATTGCGGACCAATACTCGTTCGGACTCACAATTCCACAAGGCATCAGTGCTCCAGGCTTTAGTGGTTGGAGTTTTAATTCATCGAGCCTTATTAAGGCACTTTCTCTATTTCGAATTGGGAGAGAAGGAAAATTTGCTAAAGGAAGCTGAGAAAGCGCGGGACGAATGGGAAACGATTGTGGCCGCGTATCCCAAGGTTAAACCCCAATATTACGCTCACTTGGCCATCTGTTACGCCTTGGAAGGCGACCGCGAACAGGTGGAATCAATCACCCCGAAAATCCGTGCGCTCACTGAAACCGTTAATTGGAAATTCCGCCGGCAGGCTGATTGTGAATTGAAAATCGCCGTTGCCTACCTGGTCCTGGGTGATCACGAAAAAGCCATCGAGATCCTCCAAGATGCCAGCCGTTTGCCAAGCCCGATCTTCGTTAACCGCGAGCTCGACCTCTGGTTCATCTTCGACCGGCTGCGGGGGAACCCGCGGTTTGATAAGCTTTTAGAAGACTAACCCGAAAGATCCTTGATTATCTTTTTAGCCAATCGCTCATTTATCTCCCGGTGCCGGGGCACAGGCTGTGTCGCGCCTGTTTCGGGGTTATGGAAAATATCATGCTTTCCGCTGTGGCGAAGGAGAACAGATCCGAAAGATTCCAGTTTCTTTATCAGGTCCCTCCGTTTCACCCGACTTCAATTTCTTCCACTTTTTTTATTCCCGGTATATCTCCTTTTGAAAATTCCTGGTGAAGGTCTTTCAGATGCTCTTTTAAATCGTCTAGGTTATCACCTTGAGACCAATGATCCGGGTAATCGTTTAGGTACCCCAAATACTTGCCGTCGGTCTCCTGCCAGTACGTAAATTTCATTTTCATATCCATGTGTTATATTTAAATGACAGGTATATACAAAATAAATTACGAAAAATCCAATATTTCACAGTTTCCTGAAATTGGGGTAAAAATCTTTCAAAACCATCAGGGCTTGAAGCAGAAACTTATTTCTTTACTTCATTGGATGCCAGTTTGCCACAGCCAACTGCATTAACTCTCCATGGAAAACGATCCTCCAACTGATTCGCCCAAACCCTCAGGCTTTGCCGAGTTCTGGCAGGAGCTGAAGCGGCGCAAGGTAATGCGGGTGGCGATCACCTATGCAGTGGTTGCGTGGTTGATTATTCAAATTGCGGTTTCTACCTTTGAAGGATTCGGGATACCGGTGTGGGCATTCCGATTTGTAGTGATGATGGTGTTACTCGGGTTTCCCATAGTCATCATTCTGGCTTGGGCGTTTGAGTTGACTTCGGATGGGATCAAGACGACAAAAGTCGCTCGTAGTGAAGGATCGGATACGGACGAAACAACCACTCACTCGATGAAGCGCAATTGGCTGGCCTATGCCGTTGGCGCTACATTGCCTACCCTCATCTTTGGCACCCTCGCCATCTTCTTCTACTTTCGCTCCGATCCCTCGCCCCTCGACACTCGTCCCTCGTTCCCCGGACTCACCGAGTCCGAAAAATCTATAGCCGTCCTTCCCCTGGAAAATATGAGCCCCGATCCGGAGAATGCTTTTTTCGCTGGATTAGGGATGAATAAGTGAATCCCAAAGGGTTCTACTAATTATTGACGCTTATTTTTCAATTTGCATATTATTTTCTCGTAATACTTTATAAAAGAAATTTAACAGAAATACTATGCAATCTGTTTCTTCCCTTCGTTTGACTCCCCTGGAAGGCCGCTTGTTGGCATGAGCTCAAATGCGGGAAGTGCGTTGTGCTGATAGTGAGCGCATACAAACAGAACTACGGTTGACGCCTAAAAAGAGTCGGGAGCTTCTCGACAAAATGAATAGGCGCGGCCTGATTGTGCAGCTGCAGCGTGGTCTCTACTTGATTCCGGACAAACTGCCGCCGGGGGGCACTTGGCAGCCATCAGCAGAATTGGCAATTTTTTACTATTTAAGTTACAAGAAAGCTCAATGGCAGGAAACTGGCCCCGGGGTATTTCAATATCATGGGTTAATTGAACAACTGGCCAACCGATCGTATGTATACAACGACAAGGTTTCAGCGACTCGTAAGTTTGGGAAACTTGAGGTGCAATTTATTAGGGTGCCCTCGAGTCGGCTTGGCAAATTCGAGGGGATCAAATTGAAAGGCGAACCAATTGCACTGCGCCGGATAGCAACACTTCCCCGGATCGTTTTCGATGCCATTTACGATTACAAACGATTCGGGTCCATGTCCCGTGCTTATACATGGATTGAGCATCGTTTTACGGATCCCGGTTTTGTCAAAGAGCTGATCGATTGCGCCATCGAGCACGGCAATGTGGCGAGCCGCCGTCGCATAGGGTGGGTCCTTGAGTCATGCGGTGCCAAAAGAAAATTGTGGCAACCTCTGCGGGATAGCCTGAATCCGACTCGGTCTTTCATTCCGGTGGATCCCGGAAAACCGTCTCGTGGGAAGATCAATAAGGAATGGGGGGTATTGGATAATGCCTGAGGACGAGCACATTCATCTGCGTCCGGCCGAAATGAGGCAGGCTTTGGAGTTCACTGCCAGCGACACCGGCTTCGCTCCTCGTTTTCAGGAAAAGGATTATTGGTGCTCCATGATTTTAAGTGAGCTTTATAGGGAAGAATGCCGGTTAGTTTTTAAAGGCGGCACACTACTTTCCAAAGCTTTTACCGGATTCAATCGTTTGAGTGAAGACCTCGACTTTACATTACCCACCCAAGAAAATACCTCGCGGTCAACGCGCAGTAAAAGAGCCAAACAAGTAAAAGATCGATTCGATCGAATAGCCGATGCCCTAGGGTTATCCTGGACTGAGGGTTGGTCTGGTCACAACAACTCCAGCCAATACCGGGGACGGTTACAGTATCCTTCAGTGCTGGGAGAAGCCGAGAGTGTGCTGATCGAAGTAGGTCAGCGCGAAGCGATTCTATCACAAGCTGTTGAAACCACCCTGAGAACACTACTCAAGGAGCCTCTCTTTCAAGAACCGGCCTTGGCGACTTTTACAGCCAATACACTTTCACTGGAAGAGGCCTATGCCGACTTCGAGTCGCTCTCACGCGTGAACCTGCTGCCATCCGCGACCTCTACGATATCTGGCTGGCTCACAGTCTGGACCTCCTGCCCATCGACAATGCGGACTGGTTGAATCTGGTCCGGCGGAAATGCAAAGGGCTCAATCTTGGTCAGGCTTTATCGACATCACGGGTTCAAGCTTTTAACACCGGAATCGAAAGCGAACTCGTCCCCATGTTACGGAGTGAAGCGATAAGAGAATTTCATTTTGAAAGGGCTGTAGAACTTCTCGAATCACTCCTCAATAATCTTATTTCAGGTCAACAACCTGACATCCAGCCTTGAGTCTCTATCGATTAATCCTTGTTATTAAATAGGTAACCCCCACGGCTTTTTCATATGGCCCGATTATTAGCGACGAGTTGATAAGCGATGGCCGGTTTGAACTGGCATTGTTCCATGAGTTGGGGCCAGGGCTTGTGGGGTATAAGTTTGGCTTTGAGGTGAATGAGCGCGCATCGCAC
>JAPUIL010000790.1 GCA_027297085.1 Verrucomicrobiota bacterium
GGGACTGGATCGTATTGTTGGCCTGCTAACGGGGTCAGCCAGTATTCGCGACGTGATCGCCTTTCCCAAGACCCAGAAAGGGCAATGCCTTATGTCTCAAAGCCCTGGTCCGGTAACGGAACGCCAGTTGCGTGATCTCCACATCCAGACCATTGTGGTGGATAAACAGTAATTATTGGAAATGATTTCGAAAACCTCATCCAATCCCGGGTGAGGTTTTTTTCAGCCCTTGGTCAGGAGCTGTGCAATATCAGACAGGGTAGATTGGGAGATAGCAGCGTTCCCTAAATTCTTTTCATCAAAAGAGTTAAGGACTTTCATAGGATAGGGTATTTCCCTCATCTGCTGGTTTGGCCGCAGAGTCCATTTTTTGGGCTCTAATCTTTTTTTGAGTTTTAAGTCACTGTAATTTAGTGAGTTAAGAATATATATTGGCTGATAATTAAATGTGATTCGGCCGTTGGCATATTAGGTGCTTCAGAGGAGCGAGAATACCGGCTTTATAACCATCTTAATCTCGATAGCTAACCGTTCACATTATGAAAGTTAAACACACACGATTCATTACAGTAGCCCTGGGACTCCTGGCCTTTTTTGGATTTACCGCCACCGGATTTGCCGAGTGGGAATCCATGGAGCAATTTCAGGAATCCACTGCTTATCCCAAGTTCCTAGTCGACAATCTATGGCTTCTCATCGCTGCCGGCATGGTATTCCTTATGCACCTCGGGTTCGCCACATTGGAATCTGGTCTTACCCAGTCAAAAAACACCGTAAACATCCTTTTCAAGAATGTTTTTATCATCTGTATGGGCATGCTGGCTTACGCATTGTGGGGATTCAATTCCATGTATCCTGGAGATAACTGGATCTGGGATGGCGTGATAGGAATGGGGGGTCCGATTCCGGATTCGACCGATGCCATTGCTCACCTTACCAACGACTATGCGGACTACACATTGTGGTCTGATTTCATTTTCCAAGCCATGTTTGCCGCCACGGCAGCCACCATCATCTCGGGTGCTGTTGCTGAACGTATCAAACTCGGTAGTTTCATGGTTGCCGTTTCTATTGTTGTTTTGATCGGTTATCCTATCACCGGTTCCTGGGAATGGGGCACAGGTTGGTTGGACCGTATGGACTTCGCCGATTTCGCCGGTTCCTCACTCGTTCACGCATTTGGCGGGTTTTCCGCGCTCGCCGCGGTTATCGTTTTAGGACCGCGCAAGGGCAAGTATCTGGAAGGCGGCAAAATCCGGCCTATCCTTGGTCACTCCATGCCGTTAGCTACCATCGGTGTGTTCTTGCTCTTCCTCGGATGGTTTGGATTTAACGGCGGTTCAGTTCTGAGTGCGGATGCTGCCTTAGTCTCCCTTGTTTTTGTAACAACCGCCATGGCTGCTTGTGCCGGTGGTTTGGCTTCCATATTTATTTCATGGATCGTTCTGAAAAAGCCCGATCTTTCCATGGCTCTCAATGGTATCCTGGCCGGTTTGGTCGGTATCACCGCAGGCGCCGATGCCGTGGGTGCCTGGGAAGCCGTAATTATCGGTCTTATTGCCGGTGTGATTGTGGTCTTTTCTATTCTCTTCTTCGACAAGATCAAGATCGATGATCCGGTGGGCGCCATTTCCGTTCACGGAATCTGTGGTATCTGGGGAACGCTTGCTGTTGGTATCTTCGGTGGCGGTATCTTTTTAGTCCAACTTCTGGGCACGTTATCCATTTCCGCATTCGCCTTTGTTTTCGCCTTCGTGGTATTCAAGGCCGTGAAAGCTCTCCTCGGATTGCGCGTCAGCGAAGAAGAAGAATTTGGTGGATTGGACATCGGCGAGCACGGTCAGGAAGCCTATCCTGACTTCGCTCCTGCCAGCCATTAACAATTGTATCCTAAGTAGTTACTAAATAAATAAAAATCACACTTTAAATAAAGGTATTAGAATGAAGCTCATTTCAGCCATCATCAAACCCTTCAAATTGGAGGAAGTTAAAGAAGCCCTTTCCGAAATCGGAATTGAAGGTATGACCGTCACCGAGGTTAAAGGCTTTGGCCGGCAAAAAGGTCATACTGAGATCTACCGCGGAAGCGAATACACCGTGGACTTTCTCCCGAAGGTAAAAATCGAAGTCGCTGTCGCCAGTGACATTGCCGAGAAAACCGTTGAGACAATCGTCAAGGCTGCCAAGACCGGCAAAATTGGAGATGGAAAAATCTTCGTGCTCCCGATCGAAGAAGCTGTGCGGATCCGCACGGACGAGCGGGGCGAAGGCGCCATCTAATCGGATCCTTTACTGATTCACATTTAAAAGACCCCGCCATTCGAGGCGGGGTCTTTTTGTATCTGGAAATTGGATATTTTGTGAAAGGAATTAACTACGAAACACACGAAAGGACGCGAAAAGTGCAAAGTGGTATAAGGGTAGATTGGAGGGTAGGGACGGTTCGCCGAGCCGTCCGGTTGAACTTGTAAAATCGGTGAAGCTGGGTGATTTTCCATAGCTTCAAAATCACTGCGGAGTTTCCGGATATTATTCGAGAGATCCTTGGTTTCCCTGATTCGCTGAAATTAATTTGTGGAATTGCCGTTGGCTATTCCGTCCATTCAGAACCCGTTAACAACGTCCGTATGTAGTATCGGCACTGCACGCGGAGCGAGCCGTACCGATTACTACAATACGTTTGTTGGAACTAAATCCTTCTATTCTGCTAATTGACTGTGGAGATGGTTGACAACCTTACAGTGTTCCTCCTGCGGACTGAATAGAATGATCTCGGCATCTACCCCAACTTTCACAGTGTGACCAGGGGGCCAGTAGAACAAATCTCCTCCAGAAATGATCTCTTCTTTTCCGTCGGTATAAGTGATGGTGACTTCACCCTCCATCATATACCCCAGTGCGGGGACT
>JAPUIL010000791.1 GCA_027297085.1 Verrucomicrobiota bacterium
AAATGTATTTCATATTGCGGTTATCCATGAGCTTTGGATGCCAATTTTTGACGGAGGGATGAATCAGAAAAGGCCGGGTGTAAATATAGATAGGCAAAATGGGAAGTTCATCCATAAGAATTGCCTCGGCTTCATGGAGCATGGCAAAGCGTTTCTCCGTATCTCCTGCTAATGGCGCCTGAGTTATAATTTCGTCGTAACGTTTGTTCGACCAGCCTGTATCATTATTTCCATTACCCGTTGTGAACATTTCCAGGAATGTGTAAGGATCTACATAGTCTCCTATCCAACCGGCTCGGCTGATATCGTATTCCAGGTTGGATTGAGCATCGAGGTAGACCTTCCATTCCTGGTTATGGATCTGGATACTGATCCCGAGCGTTTGCTTCCACATCTGCTGGATGGTTTCCGCAATGGTTTTATGGTCCTCCCGTGTATTATACAGGATACTGTATTTGGGAAATCCTTGTCCTCCTGGATAACCGGCTTCGGCTAAAAGGCGTCTGGCTTCTGCTGGATCGTAACTAAGAAAATCCTGGCTTTGATAGCCTTGTATGCCGCCAGGCACGTAGAAGTGCGCAGGTGTCTGGCCGCCTTTAAGAACATTTTTGACTAGCGATTCCCGGTCGATAGACAGAGCCAGCGCCCGCCGGACGCGCTTGTCCTGCAGAGGACCTTCCCGGGTGACGTTCACTCGATAGAAATAGTTGCCCAGGTATGGATCGAGGCGGATCTGTTCGGGTGATTCTTCTTTATATAGATCTATCTTGTGAAGGGGAACCATAAAGGCGATGTGCAGCTGCCCGGCTTTGAATAGTCGCTCTTCCGTATCGGCGCTTTCGATTGGGAAAAAGCGAATACCGTTCAGCATTACGCGATCCGCATCCCAGTAGTCGGGGTTTTTTTCAACCTCCAGTATTTGGTTAGTGGTCCACGCCTTTAGACGAAAAGGGCCGTTTCCAACATGATTACCAACCCTCATCCACTCTCCATTACGACTCGTCATGCCACCATGCGCTTCAATGGCACGTGGATTTACCGGAAACCAGGAGTAGTGCTTCAGCATTAGGGGAAAGTAAGGCATTGGGGCGTTCAGACTGATCTGAAAAGTTTTATTGTCCAATGCCTTGAATCCTACTTCTTCCCAATTCAAAGGGGATTCGCCGGGTTTTGGATCGGCTCTCGATTGGTAATAACGCTCTGCGTTTTTAACTACGAACAACATGGTTACATATTCGCAGGCTAACTCAGGTGTGAGCACCCGCCGGTAACTGTAATCAAAGTCAAAAGCGGTGACGGGGTCTCCATTACTCCACTTGGCGTCGCGCAGGTGAAAAGTGTAAACGTCTCCAGCTTCATTCGTTTCGAAACTTTCAGCCATTCCCGGTTCGATGGCGGTATCGTCGTCCAGGTGGTAAGCTATCAATCCCTCCATCAAGCTGGAAATGATGTGATTTTCCGGAACTCCTGTGGCCACATGAGGATCGAGCGTTTTCGGCTCCGTGCCATTTCCGCGTAAAAGGATTCCGGCTTCGGTTGCCTTCTCGACTCCCGACTTTTTGGACCCGCAACCGGCCATGAAAATCATGCTGAGTATGAAAAGTAAGTTTCCAATGAATAACTGGCGCCACTTCATGGTTTGTATCAAGACAACGCCTCGTTCTCTAATCCAGTCAAAAGCTTACCCACGACCTTCCAACCATCGACGGATTCCCTGAACCACCGCATATCGCGAGCAAGCTCGTTCCTAGAGTAATACCTCCGAACCGCTATCTGTAGGAGGCAGCTTGATGAAATTCCTGAGCTTGTCGAAGTGGCTGGCGACAAACGATACTCTGGTATTGTTTCTGTCTAAATCGTTTGGAATAAATTTCCTCGTTGCATTTTGACTCGTTACGCCAAGCCTCAGTCCCTTCCTCCCAAATGATCGAAGTAGAAGGCATATCCAAGGTTTTCAAGAAAGCCGAGACCAGCAAGCAAAAGATCTACCGCACAGCTCCCAAGACGACATTCAAGGCGGTGGATAATGTCACCTTCACTTGCCAGCTTGGGCGAATCTACACCCTCCTGGGGCCCAATGGCGCGGGGAAAACCACCGTACTTCGCATCATTGCCAGCATGCTGAAACCCTCCGGGGGAACGGTGCGGGTGGCCGGGATTGATATTACCAAAGATCCACGCGCCGCCCGTGCAAAATTGGGTTTTCTGACCGGATCTACCGGTTTATACGATCGCCTGACTCCGCGTGAGACTCTCAAGTATTTTGGCCAGCTGCACATGGTTGAGGCTTCAGAAATTCAATCCCGAACGGATGAATTGATAGATCGCCTGGCTATTGGTGAGTTTGCGGATCGACGCGTGGGCAAATTATCCATGGGCCAGAAACAACGGGTGTCTATAGCCAGGACCCTTATGCACGATCCGGAGGTGATTATTTTTGACGAACCGACCACCGGTTTGGACGTGCTGACTTCGCGAACTGTCATCGATTGGATTCGCGAGTGCCGGACGATGGGAAAGACTGTCATCTTTTCTACCCACATTATGGGGGAGGTCAGTCTACTGAGCGATGATTTGGGGGTGATCCACAACGGCAAACTTTGTTACAACGATTCGTTTGAGAATTTTAAATCCCGATTTGGTCAGCACTCTTTGGAAGACGCCTTCATTTCGATTTTGGAGGATGCCGAATGAATATTGTCTGGACAGTATTCAAGAAAGAGGGCCTCGATACCATTCGGGATCGTCGGTCGATAATCGCCATGATCATTATACCCATGGTCATCTTTCCTGTGCTGTTCGGCGGTTTAGGTTTTTTTGCCATCAAGGAAGTTAAAAAAGCCCGGGAAAAGCCAGTGCATATCGGACTGGTTCAACCCGTTCCTGACAATCCGCTGATAGCTGCGCTTAAGAGCAAAGATGGTTTTACAGTTAGTGAGCTCGATGCGGATGTGGACGCCAAGGATCAGGTCGAGAATACTGAGCTCGATGCGGTTCTGGTATTTCAACCGGATTTTGCAGAGCAATTGGAAGGCTACGGCGCTGGCGAAATGACTTTGCACTACCGATCGACAGGAACCGGCGGAATTCTCCGCGGCCGCATCATGAATGTCGTGAGGGACTATCAGACGGAGGTAAGGGAATCGAGGGTACAAGGGCTCGGATACACCCTCGACTTTATCAACCCGGTTAACGTGAGCTTTGAGGACACCGCCACCCAGCAGGAAAAGATTGGGGAAGCCGTAGGTGGTTTCATCCCGTATATTTTTATCATCCTATGTTTTACAGGCGCCATGTATCCGGCCATTGATCTTGGGGCAGGGGAGAAGGAGCGTGGAACATTGGAAACTCTGCTTACTTCCTCGGCACCGCTTATGCAAATTATAATGGGAAAGCTCTTGCTGATCGTTTGCTCGGGGTTGTTCGCTGCCAGTCTTTCGCTAACAAGTATGGCGTTCGCCATGGTTTCTATGGGACCTATGGTGAGTAAATTTGCTTTCGAACTCGGACCCATGCTTCGCCCGGTTAATATCCTGCTCTTTTTCTCGCTGCTTTTACCACTCACTGTTTTCTTCGCCTCATTTTTGCTCACGCTGTCCTTCTTCGCCAAAAGTTTTAAAGAAGCACAGAGCATAATTTCGCCCATGATGGTTTTGGTCATTTTTCCGTTGGTATTCGGGATGATGCCGTGGGCGAAGCTAACCTACACCACGGCTCTGGTTCCGATTTTGAATATTTCCCTGGCCAGTAAGGCGATTTTTTCGGGCAACGTGGATTGGGGCCCGGTTTTTGTTGTGTATGTTTCTCTCATTGCTCTGGCAGCGATTGGATTTGTGGCTTGCACCAAACTGGTTGGTAGAGAAAGCATTCTTTTCCGAACTTAACCTGCAATTCTTATCGGAAGGGCTCAACAATAGTAAAGCTAGTGAAGAAAATATTTTTAGACAATTTGTCCGAATTACAGTCTGTCAATTTTCGGATTGAGCCCTTCCTTCAGCCTACGCTGAGAGCTTCCGCCTTCACAATAAAGTTACGGCGAGACAGGACGGCTCGACACGGCGGGCCGACATGCCGGGTGTTCCTCCCTCTCAGCTCGGTTACGCACCTCTGTGCGCGGCCTCGCTTTTCATTCGTCAAGCCCGACATCTCGACTCCGTAAGAATTGCAGGCTAAAACCAAGCACCCTATTTTTCTGAACTGCTAATGAGAGATCCCGACGATACCGCCGACCTGCCATCGCCTTACTACCCGCACCCCACATTCGGGTTACTGCATTTGCCTCGTTTTATTGGAAAAATCCGGCTGCATCTCAAAGACGAGCTGCCGAAAGGTTACCATCGAAATTTCACGCGTGGATTCGATGGTTTTCTTTGTCTACACCTCGGAGTGGATGCCAAGGATGTGATCGAGATTGTGAAAACCTCGGTTTCTGATTATGAAATCACCGAACGGTTGAAAGCCATGTTTCCCGAAGATGTCCGACCTCATATATGGAACCGAAAAGTCGTTCAAATGGGTATGAGTGAGGAAGGGATGAAAGCCTTGCAGCAATCTCGCGATCATATGGGAGTCTCCGAGCGAATGGATATCAAATCATTCGCAGACATGATCGAATATGACGAAGGCAGGTTGGAGTAACCTCTTAACACTGCATTGTAATCCGTAGCTAAACCCCTGCAAAAATGAAGAAGCAAAGAAGCGATTTCATGAAGGACATCGGCGGATGTCCTTTGACTATGTGGCATGGTTGGATGCGCCAAGCTGTAAAAACTGACTTCCGTGGTGGAAAAGATGTTAACTACTCGGGGGACTACTCCGGCCCAACCGTTATGGTTGTGTATGGAGGCGGAGAAACCAACCTCTGTAATCTGCACCACCAGAAATTGGCCGAGCATGTTGCGTCCCATTTGTGGAATTCCCATCAGGTGGTCGCTGCAATCGAACCTGTGGCTGCTGTGACTGACGCCATTTCCATGGGACATGCTTATGAGGACGAACCTCGGTTGTCAGCCATGGGTTATTCGCTGTTCTCCCGCGAGATATTTGCCAGCTCCATTGTTCAGCAAGTGGAAATCAATTGTGTAGATGCCGTTATCGTTATCACCGGTTGTGATAAGACAGTAGCTGGAGGAATGCTCGCGGCTTCCTGGTTAAAATACCTGCCAGTTGTGTTGCTTCATGGAGGAACCATCCGCGCTGGTTGTTCATTGAGTGGGCGTTCCATTCAAATTGAAACGGCTAATGAAGCAGCCGGTATGTTGGCGGCTGGCAAAATTGATCAAGCTGAGCATGACGACATTCTCCTTAACTCGTTACCCTCACCGGGAGGCTGCGGAATCATGGCCACTTCAAATACGATGGCTGTACTCGGTTCCTCGCTGGGAATGTCTATTTTTTCAAGTGCCAGTACCCCAGCGATGGATACGGACCATCAATCGATTCATCCAGAGAAAATTCAGGAAGCTCAGGAAGCAGCTGATACCTTGATGAAGATGATCGACGAGGATCGAGTAATAGGCGATGCGATTGACGAGCGTTCGTTCAAGAATGCGAGTGTGATGCTTCATGCTATCGGCGGTAGCACCAATGCAGTCATTCATTTGCCTGCCATAGCCGAAGGTTTTGGCGTTTCATTTGGTCTGGAAGATATTCGATCTACATCAGACACACCCATATTGCTCAACCTGATGCCTGCCGGGAAATTTGTAATGGTCGACCTCTATGAGAAAGCAGGTGGGCTTCCACCTCTTGTGCGCTATATGCTCAACCAGGGAATGCTTGATCCAACAGCTGGCACCATTCGAGGCGAAACGATAGGCGAGATGCTCGAAGGAGTGCCTGCTCCCGTTTTTAACGATCCGGAAAATGAGGTGATTCGAAGTGTTGAATCTCCGGTAAAACCCAAGTCGTCTCTCTGCATCGTTACTGGTGATAAATCTACCGCGGACCAAGTGAGCATCGCCTCAAACGGTTGTGTCTTTAAATTGAGTGCCAAAACTCGCAAATTCAAAGGCCCTGCCCGCGTCTTCGATCACGAGGGCGAAGCTGTGGAGGCTGTCTTGAAAGGAAATATTGTCGCCGGCGATGCCATAGTCCTCCGGTACCAGGGAGTTTCCGTTGGTTGTCCCGAGCTCTTACGATTGACTGCAGCTTTGACGGGCATGGGTACCGACTCCAGTATCGCAGTCGTCACCGATGGCCGTCTTTCCGGCGTTTCCCGTGGCACGCTAGTGGTACATGTGGAACCTGAAGCCTGGCGTGGAGGAACGATTGCTTTGATTGAGGAAGGCGACATCATCAGCTTGAATGGCGATGAAGAAACCCTCTTTGCCCAGATTGATGCAGGTGAACTAAAACGCCGCTCGGAACAATGGAAACGACCGAAATTGGAATTACCCAGAGGTCCTATGCGTATTGCTTCACAGATTGTGCGCCCCCTCGAAGAAGGAGCCCTCTGGTGGCCGAGGGATAAGTAACATACTCTTCAAAAACGATCACGTGTGAGAGGTTTTTATGGTCGGCGCAGGGTTGGTCCAGTTAATGGTAATCTACAATTTCTGTATCGGATGCGTTCATTTCAGACCAGGAAAAACAAATTCTCACTGGTTGTTTATTCGAATGCTCCATTGTCCTTCATAGTCATCCCAGAGAAAATTAAATAGCGGTCGCTGAATGGATGATGTCGTCACTACACTCCTCGGTACTCGGATTCGGCCGTGCCTGGATGCGTTTACAGGAATGCCTTGTGAAGTTAATTTAACAGGAGCTAACAGAGAGAACGGACGATTTTAGTATTTTTAAGAGACCATTTTCTGTTTCCTCAGTTGCCTCCTGTTCAACCTTTAAACCTGCTATTCACCGTGGTCTCCTTGGCTCGGCGCAGCCTTGGCGAAGACGGCTGCCACGGGTTCGCCGATTGAAGGGAAAGTTTGAAAACCGCAGGTTCTTCATAGCTGTAGGAGGGGCTTTATGCCCCGATTTTATCGTACAGTCTCGGAACGATCTGGGCATAAAGCCCCTCTTACGAATGAGTGGTATTTGAGGGAAAAAGGTCATGGTTGGTATTCAGTCTTTCTTACTTGGCGGTTTGCGCAAAGATCGTGATTTATGTATTCCAAATACCCCACTGCTTGCCGGAGGCTTTCAACTGCCGGGGTTGGGGGTGATCGGCGGTGATTTGGGGGCGGATCTGTTGCAGTTTTTCGCGGGATCTGCCGTGGAGGAAGCCGTAATATCGTAACCGGTGGAAGCCGGAGGTTCCATTTCGGATTCTTCCTGAGCAGTCACTTTTTCGTCCGTTTCTTCCTCCTGGCTTATTCGGAGACCCTCCATGAGATTCATGGATCCATTTTCGTTGATCAGGATGTTGGCGCGAGGATCGACTAAGGTTATCGCGCCTATATTGATGGACATAGGGTCAAGATTCACTGTGATATCGTCGAGACTCATTCGGGTGATGCTTACCAGATTCTGTCCCAATTCTCCTCCAATGACTTCGAGTCCTGAGAGTGAAAAACTGCCGTTGAAACCGCCTTTGAGTGAATCGCTTTGGCTAGGAAACTTCGCTGGGATCGGGGTCGGGTAAATCCGTGAGTTGATTTATGAGATCTGCGATGTTGATCGAATCGTCCTTGTTTACTTGAAGTCGAACGAATGGATGGGTTAGTTCGAGCTCCTTGAAATGGTATTCGCCTTTGAAAAGGAATGAAAGCGCCTGGACATTGGCGTGGGCGAGGTCGAATGAGAGCAGTTTTTCTCCATCGGTGTCAGTAATCTCAAAGCCCACCATGGTCCCGGAAAGCGTGAAGGGATTGAGCTTGAGGTGGTCGAGTCTTGTTTCGCGACCTGTCAATTCGGCGACTGTCTGAACAATGCGTGGCCGCGCGAGCCAGGGGACAACCACGAATCCGGTCAGGGCATACAGTCCTAGCAGAACGGTAACTATGGTGAGAACCATGCGGGTTCGTGTGCTGAATAGAAACCTGGAAATTGATACCTTCAAAGTCATGCTCCTAAATTAGAACAGGTATAGTGAAAGCGCAGCTACATTTTGACCTAAGCTTTTCCTATGGTTTCTCAATTTTCTAACCGGAATTTTGTGGGTGCTTATAATAACCTTCCTATATTTTCAGATCTTTCAAATGAGCCGTCTTCTATCGCACCGTAATCTTTTGGATCGTACCGATTTCTGCGGCTGTGGTTGAAAACGTCGAATAATAGGACCCCAGAATTTTCTTCGTTTTTGATAGCAAAAATAAATCGATCACGGCGGATTGCATTCCAGAGGTTGTATGACGGCTCAACTCTTTCTGGGTAACGCTGATTCTTCCTCTATATTTTTCATAAAAAAGTTTTTCTGTTTCACGGCAATCCGTGCTCAAAAAAAAGTTGAAGCTGTCATCTTCCTTAATCCGTTCATCCAGCAATGATACAAACTTGCTGGTTGGGCTGTGATGTTTAGACTTAGGGTTATCTCCCATCCGTATATGAACTCCCACCGTGTGTTCGTTAAAATTTTCGCCGGCGAAGTCTTTTATCCTCTTTGAAATATCAGGAAGAGGTTTAAACATCGAAAAGTTTAAAGACTCGGATAAATAAAATTTTGCAAAGGATGTTATTACAACCTGCTTGCCTTTCATTTGATTTATTTGGTTTGGATTGCGCAAAGTATCTGTATCGAGAGATTCCAAAACAAACTCATAGCGCCTCCGGATCAGTTTTCTCAATAGGCTAATTCTGGTTCTGCCAACAAGGGCAAATTGAAATTTTGTAACAAGGAATGATGAATCAGTAAGATCCGATAAGGTGATATCCTGAAAGTCTTCAAAGAGCTCGCCGAACTTCGTTTGTAACCCCGGATCTTTCGCCCACACAACTCGGAGTTTCGATCCTATGTCATCAGCCAGCACTTTTGCTGACGCTATTGCCCGCATTCGATTACAAAGACCGTTCAACGGAATAAAATGTATCTTTCCTGACATTTTTAATGATTCGTCTCCATGCGGGTCACGAAAAAAATCACAGCCAGAGAGACACTGAAGGAAACTCCCGCGAAGATCCAAGCGGCGGTTAAATTGCCGGCCTCAACGTTAAAGTAAACAGCTAGAGGAATGGTTTGGGTACGACCTGGGATATTACCGGCAATCATCAACGTGGCGCCAAATTCACCCAGGGAACGAATGAAGCATAACAGTAAACTCGCGGCGACTCCTGGTCTGGCCAGAGGAATTAGTACGCGCCATAGCAGACCACTTTCTGAGACGCCATCTAAACGGGCCGAATCCAGCATGTCGGGATCAACCTGTTTGAAAGCGGCTCTGAGAGTCATGTAGGCCAATGGGAAGGAAATAACCGCGGCAGCGATAACGGCAGCCGGCCAGGTGAAGATAATGGAAATACCCAACTGATGCAGCCCCTGGCCAATAGGAGATTGATGACCGAAAACAAAGAGCAGGATCAAGCCAATTACCGTCGGGGGCATGGCGACGGGAAGCATGAGAAACGCATCCAGCCAATAAAGACTGGGCCTATCTTTTCCATTGCGCCACCAGGCGGCGTGTATGCCAAGCAACATGGCAAGCAGGGAAGCCGCCTGGGCCGTTTTAAGAGAAATCCAGATGGGAGAAAGGTCCATCGCAACTATTCGAAAGCCTCGTTGTTCAATCAACAACCTGAAAATCATTATCAACCCAAATTTTTTTAGCCTCCGAGCTTTGCAGCAAGGCCAGGAAATTCCGCGCCTCCGCTTCATGCCGTGTACTTTTGGGAATGGCGAATGTGTACCGGATTCGAGGGTACTTATCCTGATCAGGTATCAGTAGAACCCGAACTTTATCGGACAGTGTGAGGCTGGATTGGTAAATTATGCCCGCTTCCAGGTGATGGTTCTCCACGGCCCGTAACACCTGTTGTTCGTTTTTTAGAAAAACGAGGCGGTTTTCCAGCCTATTGAGATAGCCTTCATTCTCCAGCCAGGCATGTGCGTATTCTCCAACTGGCACGGACTCAAAAGTTCCCACCGCCAGGTCTTTGGACGCGTTATTCAAAAACGCTTCGAAGGAGGTTAATGTGGACGCCTTAGGCGTTATCACTACCAGAAAGTTTCCCAGAAAGGAACTCCTTCCGTTTTCCAGGAGCAACCCACGCTTATCCTGTTCGTCGATCCATTTGTTATTCGCGGATAAGAACAAGTCCACAGAAGCTCCATTGATTATCTGCTGGGCAAGGGCACCGGAGCTGCCAAAGTTTACCCTGATCCGGTAGGCAGGCGACTGAGAGAGGTGTAAATTGAGCTGATCTTGCAGCGGCATTGTCAAGCTGGAGGCGGCGGATACGAGGAGGGAAGTTTCTTTTGGTGAACAGCCGCAAATTCCGCCCCAAAGCGACAGTCCCACTAGTGTGATTGCCGGTTGGAATTGTAGCCGAGGTAAAATCATGTTTTCAGGATTTCGGGAAAGCCAGGCAGGTCAATAACTGGAAAGGGCTCACCTAAAATGGAGTTTTCCACCACTGGTTTGTGACTTCCAGTAAAAAATTTCCTTCTCTATTTACCAGTTGGATACTCTTGAGGGTACTGTTGAATTCCAGCCTCCGGGAAATATTTAGTCACCAGCTTGTTATTACTATAGAAGATTGGAGCTAATTTTTTAACTGCATCGAGTTCAGCATCCAGAGCATCTGAGAACCCATAGTTTAGTGTGTGAATAAGCTTTCTAAAACACTTTGCGAGCAGTTTGTTTCCCATGTATCTAGTTGAATTGGCGTAGCGAATATAGTGCAGGTCACTTGGGATTAGAGGTGTGTTTAAACGGTCTTCCCAAACTATTTTTCCAGCCAGCGAGTTCGAGGGTTTTATAAATTCTTCCATTTCTCCAAGCACTTTTTCCGGATTATGAACAAAGTCTTCAAACAAAAGAATTTTTACTTCATCAAACAGAGATGTATAAAGTTTTAATAGCTCGAAATAAAAAACGTAATGAGGAGAGAATCCAAGGGATGTGGAGCCGTAAAATGGATCTTTCCCATCGGAATCGATGTACTTTTGGGGTTGATAGATGAATTCTTCAAAGGGTTTTATGCCCTGGGTAAACCCCTTGATGTATTGATGATACGAAGAATAGATACATGAAGTTTGACCGCGCAGGAAAACCATAATCCGCGCATTTGGCATGAGACTTTTGAGGCGGTTTGCAATGATGCTTCGGTTTATTACACCTCCAAAGCCAAGAAATCTTCCGCCGAGCCTCTCATCTGAGATAAGGATTTTGTCTCCTTCGAAGCTGTCTATAAGCTTTTTAGTTTTTTCTGGTTTATAAAATGAATCGTCCGCCAGCTGGAGATGATTAAGTTCCACAAAAGATCTAACCTCTGCAATCCCGGGATAATTTAAACCCTGGAACCGAGGAAAAACCGTTTTTTGAAAAAAACTGGATGCAGTTTTTGCTAGCCCTATATGGATAATGTAGTCCTTCATCGGGCTGTAATTTTGGGTTTCTCAGCCAATGTTGACTTTAGTGATGTCTGCGGCTCGTGGTGTCAATCACCTCTCTTGGTTGTCCTCGCCTGCAGCCCAGGCTATGTATGTATCGGCCCTTTGGTCCGAGAAGACTAACAGGTCTTCTTTAAACTTGTAGATACCCCGATGCTTGTGTCGGGGAGTTTCACTTAACTGAGTCCCTATCTTTATCGGCATTGTAATTCATGCCCGGTTGCTTATGTCAGGCCAGAAAACGATGATGGACAATCCAAGCTGCTGAAGATCTGTCCAGTTGCAGTTCTTCTTATCTGTTACCTGGCAATGAAACAAGATCACCCTGACTCCCAACTGCGAGGTCTTTGGACGTATTATCTTGAGCGCTTGAAAAGCGGGGATGCCCAGTCCCACGAACAGTGGTCCTCCTCACGGGCACCCCCTTAGTAAGTAAAGAAAACGCATTAAGTAGTTGTATATAAATGTTATACAGAATAATAGCCTTAATAAATATTTATTTGGTTGTTGCATTTTAGAGTAATTAAGGACAGTTTAATAGGTAAGATATTGGTAAGTATATGAAAATGACTATTAAAAATAGAGTTTCAATTCCTAGGAAATGGCCGCATGTGGTTAAGGTTGGAAGTGTTTCAGTCAAAATCTCAAGAGTGAAATTAAGGTCTCCCCAAAAAGGATTTACATATAAAGTATATTGGAGTGAAAAGCCCAAGAAATGGGAGGATGTTCGTAGGGTCAAATTCGAGGATGCTTTGACTATCGCGATGGAAAAAGCTGAGTATCTTAACTCAGCTAGGAGAGCAGCAGATCGACTAAGGCTGAATGAGAAAGAAGCCTACATTCTTGCGCAAGATATTGTTGGGAATACGCCGATTGTAGAAGTGGCCAGAGAATGGAAATTGGCTAACAAATATACGAGAGGTCAAGTTGTTGCTGCCGCGAAGGCGTGGCACGATCAGCATCAACATGTAATTGAGCTTCTTGACGTAAATGAAACCGTCCGCCGATTCAGAGAGGCGAAAGAGAAGAGCGGTTACAGTTGGAAAAAAAACTATCAAAAGAGCATTCCAAGGTTTCAAAAGGATTTCGGGGATAAGGTCATTACGACGATTACCTCTAGGCAAATTGGAGAATGGTTGAATCGAAATTTTGCTAATTCCTCATATCGGAATACGATTCAAAGCAAACTTTCTGTCCTATGGTGCTGGGCAAGGGATTTGGGCTATCTGCCTAGGAATGTTAAAACAGAAGTGGAGTTGATTAAACCTGCTAAGGAAACAACACCTGAGCGTGGAATAATAAGCCCAACTACCTTTAGAGAGCTTCTTTTCTTAATTCGCGACCACCATTTGCACTATCTCCCTGTCATTGTGCTATCTGGGTTTTGTGGTCTAAGAACTGACGAGGTAGAGAATCAAAAATGGAAAGACGTGTTTTTAGACCACAAGAAAATAGGTGTTACAAAAGCTAAAGCAGGAACCCCAAGTTACAGGCATGTTTCAATTTGTGATGAGGCAATCGAGTGGTTGATAGTTTGTCCTAAAAGAAAGGATGGGAATATTTGCACTAAACGAGCCATGGAGCGCGTTAGGGGGATCGCTAGAGAGAATGCAATTTCATTGCCGAAAAACTGTCTCAGGCATTCGTTTATTTCCTACCATGTTGTGTTAAATGAGATGAAGGATACCGAGAACGAGGCTGGAACTAGTGCAAGGCAAATTCACAAACACTATCGCGAGATTGTGGATAAA
>JAPUIL010000792.1 GCA_027297085.1 Verrucomicrobiota bacterium
GAGGTCACCAACAGCGACTTGCTCGCGATTTCGGGCTTCCGCCTCGTGATCTTCAACCTGCCCGACGACGTCACCGTTAACAACGCGACCGGCACCACCGAACAGGATCTTTATTTCATTGACTGGCTCCAGCCGGTGGAGCCAACACAAAGCGTCATCCTAACGGTCGAATACCTGCGTCCCTCTGGAGATTTAAACTTCAATCCGGATTGCCTGCTGGAGTTTATGACGTCCCCTGGTCCGCCCCGAACCGGGTCGTTCCAGCTCGACCACTTCTCACCCCTTTCAGGTGAATTTTTTCTAATCGAATGGACCGCAGATATCGGACGGCTCTACTGTGTCGAATGGAGCGAAGACATGAAAAACTGGATCAGATCGGGAGAACCCATCTTCGCCGTGACCACCAACGTCCAGTGGATTGACGACGGGCCGCCGAAGACACCGAGCCTACCCCTCGCACGCCCACGGCGATTCTACCGCATTGTCGAAAAATAATAATGTAATCTTACCTTCTCTAGATCCCTCCGCCTTCTGCCTTTTATTAATCCCCGGTAATAGACCTCACACTGCGCCGAATATTATCCAAATTGGAAATCTGTTCCTTCCAGTCGTCCTTGAGCAGTTTACTTTGCGCGGCCTTGATGGCCTGCATCGCACCGTCAGAAAAGGGAAACCCTGCGACATCGAAAATTATAGCCAACTCTACTCGTAAATGGCCTAACACAAAATCCCGGGCCGCCTCTTTGGGAATTCCCATTTTGATTCCCTGCTCCATCGCTTCCTTGCAGGCATAGAGCAAGCTCGCGGTGGTGGTTTCCACAATCGCTGGTTCAAGTATGGCCATTTGCTCAACCGTGATGCGGTGCATGCGTAGAATAGGTTGAAACATGGCGGCGGCAATCGCTTCACCCCGCTGATAATCGTCTTCTTCCCCTCGGTGAAGCGCGCAGACGACGCTCTGTTTGGCCGCAACCCCTCCAAACCAGTCGAGTTGTTCCTCCTTATTTTCCGCGAGTTCAAAGAGAGGAGGATGGCAGGGATGACAGACAAAGTAGGCAATATCCTCGCGAATCGGAATTACGCCTGCATAAGCCGCAGCAGGATCCAGCGAAATGACCAAGGCTCCCCCTTTCAGCTGCGGAATCATCGACTTACTTACATTTCCTATGAGTCGATCCGGCAGAGCCAGCACCACCGCATCTGCTACCCCAAGCGCATCACTTTCTGGCACCGGTGAAATTCCCCGGATTTCCAGGTTGCGAATTCCCGCTTTCCCTACTTCAACACAAGAGACTTCAAAGGCCGGATCATCCTTGATGTTGTCGAGAATCCGGCCGCCCATTTTTCCACCGGCTCCCATAAGAGTAATTTTTGTAACCATAATGCTGATACGCTGGACTCAAGTGCTTCAAAACTCATCGAGCCAAGAACATTGACAAGAAAAATTGTCACTTACGCATTATCCTGTATAAAAGGCAAATTTTCTAAAACCTATCTTTATGAAACTGGGCATCAGCACCTACGCTCTCACCTGGTCATTCGGGATACCGGGCTACGATCCCAAAACCCGGTTATCGCTACCAGAATTTCTCGATCTCGCGGCAAACTGGGGCTACCAGGGTGTGCAAATCGCGGACAACGCTCCGCTGCTTGAATGCACTCCAGAGGAACGACAAGCGCTCTGGCACCAAGCGAAAGAACTCGGATTGTTTGTTGAAATCGGCGCTCGCGGACTTACCAAAGATAATCTGGAGACGCACATTGAAATCGCGGACGAGGTGGGTTCACCCTTTTTGCGTTTCGTGATCGATGGACCCGGATTCGAACCCAGCTTGTCCGAACTTCCTGATCTATTGAGGAGAGCGGCCAAAAAATGCGAAGAAAAAGGCATCATTCTGGCCATCGAAAATCACGATCGATTCGAGTCGCATCAGTTTGCGGCCTGGTTTGACGCCATTGACAGCCCCTACCTCGGATTGTGCCTGGACAGTGTAAACTCCTACGGCTGCGGAGAAGGTTTCAGGGAAACGATCGATACCCTCTTGCCCTACGCGGTGAATTTTCACTTGAAGGATTTCAGCGTCCGCCGCCAGGATCACATGCTTGGATTTTTGATTGAAGGAAGGCCTGCCGGCGAGGGGTTACTTCCCATTCAAGAAATCCTGGAAGGGCTGGAGAAAAATAGTCGATGCAAGAGTGTAACCGTCGAACATTGGCCAGCTCTTCAAGACTCCGTCGCTGCCACCGTCAAAATGGAAAAGGAATGGTGTTCCAAAAGCATCCAAAACCTAAAAATCTACATTCCGGATCTGGATTAATTCCGAGGAGCGCAGCTACGGCATGACCGGATTCCAAAGGGAGACCCGACCATTATAATTCCTTAGGAGGAGTCAAACGTGTTCATGTCTTGTTGTGCCTCACCATAACCTAAAAGTCGACGCTGTAATCTAGGGCAAGTAGCCTTGCGCCCTCAAGCACTCATCTCGCCTTCGAGGCCTAGGTTTACCAGCCAACGCCGAAAGGCGAGAGACGCTTTGTCTGCCTTGGAGTGAACTTCCTGGGCAACATCGAGCGGGATTTCCTCGGGTTTCTGTAGCTCGATGATGGCCTTATCCTCGTAGATAATTTTCTTTTCCCAAGCCAATAGGTCTTCTTCCGGAACGTGGTGGTCAAAATTTCTATGGAAGACCGCAATCAGCTGTGCTTTCCGGGCAGATACCGGAGCTATGTTGAAATGAATGATATGCTCCTTACCTTCGGGATAACTGATGGCGGTTCGGGTGGAGAAAGGTAAAAACAAGGTTCGGTGCATGTGACGATCGAGCTGTGAAACATCCGCGATCGGAGAATCATCCGGATTGGTCGCCTTGTAATCGAACTCCATGGTCATGGTATACTCATCCTGAGTAAACTCGTATTCGGCCCCCATGGTAGCACTTTCCTCCTGACCAAAACTGCTTTGATGCACGAAGGAAAAATGGGCGTTATCGATAAAGTTCTCAATCGTCCTCCCTGCCGAACAATCCCAGGTCTCCGGCCCCAAGGTAAAACGACGATAGTTGGCATCTTCTTCCTCGGGCGTCCAATCGGGTAATTGATTAATCGGATCACCACTCAGACACACCCAAACCAAACCATACTTAATTTCATGGCGAACCGTCTGCAGTTTTAACTTGGAGGGAATTTTCCATTCCGGGTGGCTCGGAACCAGAACACACTGACCCTCAGAATCATATCTGTATCCATGATACGGGCACACCAGGCAATCATCCTTCACCCAACCTTTGGATAGTGGCGCTCCGCGATGAATACAAACATCCTTCGCAATCACATAGCCATCGCCCAAACGTGCAATGACCAGATCAACATCCAGCAGTTTCATCTTCTTGGGAGCATCTGCTATATCGCTTTCCAGTGCGAGCGGGTACCACATATTGGCCAGGATGCGCCAATCGTTTTTACTGAAGGTGCATTCGCGTGGATACGGAATGGTTGTTGGGGAACTATCTACAGGTATGGTCATGGCTAACTCCAAGCATGGGATGTTCCAGAAGGCGGTCAATCCCGATTGGGTTACCGGAGGTTAAATGGTTAGAGAATCAGGCTCTGCAATTTACGGATCGTCACTAAAGTGGCTCCTGCATTTTGAATCGCAACCTGCAACTGAAGGAGTGACTTCAGCGACAAGCCAACACTTAATCCCCTTGAATGACTCCTTTCCAATTTTGGGCATCGGCCTTCTTACTCCTGTACTTGGGGTGGTTACTTTTTCTGACAGTACGGTCTTTCAGAAAGCCGTCCATGGAGCCGGCTGCGTTTTTCCTCGCCAATAAATCCGTCAAATTTCTTCCCTCGCTGCTTACGTTTTGGGCTACCTATTTCAGCGCGGCAGCCCTGATCGGCGGCGCCGGATATTATTACATCCATGGTATTGGAAACTTTATCTTTGCTTCACTGGGCTACGTTATTCTGGCGGTAATCGTTGGAACGGTTGGTAAACGGCTCTGGCGGATGTCGCGTGAATTTCCTGAAACCCGCTCCCCTATTCAGCTCTACCTGAAACACTTTAAGTCCCCCACCCTTGAGCTCCTGTTCGTTATAGTTTCTCTGATTTGTATGGTCCCCTATCTGGCCGCTCAAATCACCGGCTTCGCCAGATTGCTGGAAAGCTCTCTCGGATTGCCTTATGTGCTTACAGCCGCAGTGGCGCTGATCGTCATTTTTTTCTACTCCGAATCCGGCGGCCTGGGCAACATCATCAAGACGGATGTTATTCAAGCCACCCTCACCATTGTGGGTTGCTCGGCGGTAACTATAGTTTTTATCGGCCTCTACTGGGCGTTTAATCTGAACCAATTCATTGCTGATGTGGATGATGCTACAACTCCGTCCTTACTCAGCTTACCTGGTCCGAATGGTCTTTATTCGCCGGTGAACATTATCGGCCTTGCACTTCTCATTTCCTTGGGAGCGACGCCCATGGCGCACAATGCCCAGAGATTCATGATCGTTCGCGAAGAGCGTTACTTGACCATCATGATGTTTATCTTTCCTTTTATGGGTGTGATGCTGACAGTAATTGCCGGTACGCTTGGTCTGGGTGGAGCAGCGATTTTTCCCGGCTTATCCAGTGGGGATCAAATTATCGGAGAGATCATGAGCACGGTTCCGGCGATGCTGGGTGCGCTCGCTTTGGTGGGGGTAATCTGCGCAACCATGTCTACGGCGGACTCAATCCTGCTAAGTATCGGATTCATTGTCAGTGAGCATTGGTACCGTCAAAAGAGGGAAGTATCCAAAACGGGGATACTGAAATTGAACCGCTGGTTTACCCTCGCGATCGCCATCTTTGCCTTCATAGCCAGTATCAAACCCGAACTTGTTTCTGAACTGGCATTCAACGCCTTTGGCGGAATGCTTCAGCTCGCTCCGGCCATGTTGGCCGGTCTCTATTGCCCTAAGATCGGAGCCAAGGTCGCTGGTGCCAGTGGGCTTGCTGGTCTGCTCATTTTGATCGCGTCGAAGATGGGATTACTTGCATCCATCCTGCCTGTAAGTTTCCCCGACTACCTGGCCGGTTTCCTGGTAGGAAGTGCGATCATTGTGTTCGCTGCTCTATATGAGAAAACCAGCACCTGGCTCCCGTAAAACAGAAACGGCACCGAAGTTATTCGGCGCCGCTTTGAAATGTTTTTGTAATCTTGGACTACTTGCTCCAAGGTGGAACTACATCGGAAGAGCGAGCGTAGGCAATCAATTGTCCAAGATGCTCATAAGCATGGCCGCCCAGTACCATGACTGCTGCCATTCTTGGTGACTCGTTACCGTAGAGATCGATCTGCTCCTTGAGACTCTCTTCGTTGAGTCCTCTTACAGCTGCTTTTGCGAATCGAATCGAATCTTTAAGAACCTTGATTGTCTCTGCCTTGCCAGTAATCGATTTTTCAAACGAACGAGGATTCACCCCTTCCGGCACTTCTTTGCCCAGCTTCGAAGCAATACCATAATTCGCCGAAGCGATATGAAGAATGGCTTCTCTGACCGAGCGAATACCTTCAGCAGGTCGCCAAGAGTAACCCTTTTCTGAAAAGGCTTCGGCCAAATCGACCAATTTGTCCGTTTCACCGGTATAGGATTTTAGAAAAACCTGTTGAAATGTCGTCAACTTTTCGCCCGCTTTATGAGCGGCGCCGAACGTCGAAACAGTGAGGCCCATAACAAGAAGGGCCGATAGTAATAGCTTACATTTTTTCATATGGAGTATATCTGTGAGTTAATACGCGAATGGGAAGGTTCGAAAAATAGTTTCTCCCCAATCTTGTCAATCTAGAGGCCGGAATACGGCTGATCTAGGATCAGTTCTAATTAAGAGTTCGTAGACTGCCAAACATTCCGAGTGTTTCATTCAGGCGTAACAAAGAGACAAATTCATGGGAAATAATGAAAAGGTTCGGTCATTCGCTTTTCTGACACCTGAACACTGAAATCAGATCTATTCTATATTTCTACCTTCTAACTCCTGCATTCTAACTATTCCTCACCCATGCCTCAGTCTCCAGATTCGCCTTGCGGATCAAATCGATCATTTCGGTATCCGGGTTTTCCTGTTCATCCAGCAAACCACGGCGCCTCACCCGGTTTCGAAGCTAGGCTCCACATAAATGCGCGCCTGCACAGCCCGGATTTTACCGCAAACCTTCCAGAACTTCGGAATACCATTCACCATCGTTCCGCGTCACCAGACAATCCGGGATTTTCTTTCTATTGGCTCCATTAGCCCAAAGGACCGGCATGCCACTTTCCTTATACCAACGGTCCAGATGACCTACCGGATCGCTGAAATCCTGGAAGCTCAGTAAATCCACGTAGAGACGGGCTCCTTCGATCTCCATATGGTTAATGGAGCGTTCGCTTCATAACGATCACCCAGAATGAGGTGGTTAGGATCGTAGAGACGGACCGCATCATGCGTCACTTTGTAATACTGGGCTGTTAAAACACGCAGCTCATCACGACCTGCCTGCGAGTCCAGTTTCTTCTCATCAAAAATGGGCCCTTTCCAGTGGTTGATTTCCCGATCATGCAACCAAGTGGGACAGTCTATATAAAAATAACCAATCAGTTTGGAATCGTTGGCTAGCGGCACACAATGCTCTCGAGCCACATGATCACACCAGGCGGCAAAACCTGATGAGAAAAAGTCCGGGTGTTTCGTCTCCGCCTCCCACTGGTGAAAATCGGCAAACGGCAGCTGATGGCAATAGGGCATGCCCAGCCACTGATATTCCTCGTAAGTGAAGTGTCTCGAGAGGCGGTGATTGGTCGGATCACGAGTAATAATCTCCTGGTTCCATCCCAGGCAATTGAAGCCCCAATCTTTCAGGTTCGGCGCCACCGACTCTCTAAGCCAGCGCTCCATGGAGTTTCCATACTGTCCACGCCAGATATGGATATTCTCCGGATAACGCAGAGTCGCCGGATCGATATGATTGAGGCCCAAAGAAAAATAATTCTCTCCATTTGGCCGCACCAACCACCATCTATTTCCCTCTTTCTTCAAACAAAAGAAGCCCGAATAGCCCTAAGTTAAGGAGTTTATTGATAAATTATCGAATCAAGGCCGGCGTCGGGGTCATTCCTTGCAATCGCGTGTCTGGCCATAGCCTGTCAAGGCGACGGCTGATGCATGCCCCACCTGCCCTGAGCTTGTCGAAGGGATGCGGGATTCAAGGTTTGACCTCCTCAAATGGAAACGGACCGCATATTCGCCCAAACCGGCCTTAATTTAGATGACATTCACCTTCATCCCTAAATGCTACCTCGCCGTCCAGCCTCCATCGACGGCATACACTCCTCCGGTACAGTAGGAAGAGGCGTCCGAAGAATGGAATAGAGCTAAACCACCTATCCCGGTGAGTTTTTCTAACGTCCTATCGGAATATTAGACCCAAACGCCTGATATCTTACCGGATATTCACGGGTCCGCGGACTCACTTCCGTAAAAAAATTCTTAATAAGCGTTCACATGACGTACTAATCGAGACCCATAACCGTTATTTCTTACATTTGGCCTTAATTCAACCTCAACAGAGTCCTATCATGCTCACAATACCTATCACACACATCCTCCCCGAAAGGGACAACAACCTCGTTTCCGGGATTTCCCGCCTGTGGCTTGCTGCAAGCCGGAAGGTCCTCGCCCGCAGTGCCATTGCCGTACTGCTGGCAGCTACACCGGCTTCAATAAGCGCCCAAGCAATCGTCACCGAACTTAAAGCCATGAAATCGGTGACGGAGACAACCGCCAATGGAGACGAAATAGAAACACTCGTACCAGTGACTACCATCCTTCCCGGGGAGCGGGTCTGTTACACGTTGAGTTACAGCAATCAGAGCGATGCGCTTGTCACCAGTGTAGTGATCTCGCTGCCAATTCCGAAAGACATGACCTTCCTGCCAGGTTCGGCCGATCAAACCGGAACCTCTGTCACCTACTCGGTCGATGAGGGGACGACATTCGATTTGCTCGAACGCCTTACAATTACCAACGCAGACGGCCTCGAGCGGCCAGCCCGGGCGGCGGATGTCACGGCTATCCGCTGGACCGTCGCCGGCGCGCTTGAACCCCAGCAATCCGGCGCCGTCAGTTGCATCGCCGCAATCGATTGATCGTCAACCATTCATCCCGGAATGAAATCCCAATTTTAGAAGTAAACTTTAACCACCGCACTCCCAACTAATCCGGTTGGGAGTCAGACAAGAAAAAAATAACCTACATCGACTATGAAAAACAAAACAGCTCAAATTTTAACCGTCATCGCACTCGCCGGCGTCGGTCTTTTGGCAACAACCATACAGGTTAATGCAGCCGGAACCTCAGCCGGCGTGACAATCTCGAACCAAGCCACCGTCGACTACAAAGTCGGGACCGTGGATCAACCGCAGGAAACCAGCAACCTCTACACGTTCGTGGTTGACCGCAAGATCAACCTCACGGTGGCGACGACCGACGGTAGTGCAGTCAACGTGACTCCCGGCACAATTGACAACGTATTGACGTTCACGGTGCAGAACCTAGGTAACGGCATCCAGGACTTTGCGCTTTCTTCCGTTCCGCGTTCGGGCGG